>NZ_RZPG01000021.1:0-129778 GCF_004022765.1 Mesorhizobium sp. M6A.T.Cr.TU.014.01.1.1 | reverse complement strand
GCCGATGACAGAGCGACTGAACCTCTATCTCAATCCCAATTTCGTCGATACATTCGCGCAGGCGACCAACGTGTTGGTTGTGCTGATTATCGGCGCGATCATGGCGCTGGTCGTCTCTCGTTCCCGACATCTGTCGGAAGACTATGTCAAGGCAGAGCGCGCCCGCGCCAATCTCGCCCGGCATTTTTCGCCCAATGTCGTCGACCAACTCGCCACGGATGACGAGCCCTTCGGCCCGGTCCGCCGGCAGGATATCGCGGTGCTGTTCGCCGACATCGTCGGCTTCACACACTATTCCGAGGATCATCCGGCCGAAGCAGTGTTCGAACTTCTGCGTCAGTTCCACCGTCGCATGGAGCAGGTCGTTTTCGACCACCATGGCACAGTCGATAACTATATCGGCGATTGCATCATGGCGACATTCGGGGTTCCGCAAGCCAGCCATGATGACGCGACTCGGGCCATCCAGTGCGCTGAAGCGATGATCGCCGCTCTCAAAGACTGGAATGTGCAGCGGGTATCCAGGGGATACCCGCCGCTGGACGTTCGGATCGGTGCACAATATGGCGCAGTCGTCATCGGCGCGGTCGGCAGCGAGCGCAATCTGTCCTTCGCGGTGGTGGGCGACACCGTCAACGTCGCCAGCCGTTTGCAAGCGCTCTGCCGTGAGCTTCAGGCGAATATTTGCTTTGGGTCACGACTGATTGAGGCCGCGCAGGCGGAATCGCCCACGACACAGTTGAATGCGCGCGATCATGGACCGGTGAGCATCCGCGGCCGGGACGAACCGGTCCATGTTTGGGTCGAACACAGAGCCGAAAACCAGGGCGCTGTTGCGGTCTCGGCGTGATATAGGCCGCCATGTGAAACGCCTGCACCTCGGCCGGATAGCGGCCGCGCCATAGGGGTATGTCCTGACCCAGGCCGAAAGCCATCACGTGCCTGAGGTAATTGCTCCAGCCTTCGCGGCTGCGGCGTCTGTGCCTGCCTTGTCCTCCCAGGTCACCGCCCGGTAGTCGAAACCATATTCCAGCGTCGGTTTGACGATGCGGAAGAAGGGCGACAGGTCGAAGTCGCGCGGCGTGTAGAGCGAGTGGTGGCGGATGTGCAGGATTTCCCGGCGCGAATAGTTCGACTGGGCCGAGGCACGGCCGGGCGCCCGGGTGATCTCGGGCAGGATCGGATAGCGGATCTGGCCATAGGCCTCGGCGATCAGCGAGGAGCAGATGGCCCGGGTCGGATCGCCGGAGCCGAAAGCCAGCATGCGGCGGCGCCAGCGCACCGGTACCGGCGGCGTCGGGAAGAAATAACGCAACATGTCGAAGATGTTCTTGAGATCGTATCTGAGGCCGAGCTTGCCGATCATGAAGGCAACGACCTTGTCACGATCTTCCGGCGCCAGACCGCTCGCCCGGCAGATGCGCGTGTTGTAGGTCCGGTAGCGCGACAGCGGCACGGCGATGCAGCCATCGCCAAGCGTGACCTCGATCAGGCGGCGCCTTTCCGATCCGTCCGCCGGTTCGGGCAAGGCATCGCCGACATAGAAGGCTGCATGCGACCAGGTCGACTGGGTCAGGTATTTGATCGCCGCCGAGATCTTCTGGTTGCCCTCGATGAGCAGGATGTCGCCGGGCTCGAGCGTTCGGCGCAGCGTTTCGGCATCGGACGGCGTGTAAGGCTCGTAGCCCGACGATTCCTCCTGCAACCGGCCGGCAAGCCAGCGGCCAAGTCGGTCCAGAAGCGTGTCACCGGTCTCGATCATGCCAGACGGCGATTACCACAGGCCGGCGGCCTAGACCATGATCCCGAACCGAAGGACTGCGTCAGCCGGCGGCACCGGGCGCGCCGGCGTCTTCGCGCGGCGCGGCGGCCAGATCGTCGCGCGCCTTGCGCGCAAGTTTCCTTGTCGAGCGCCTGGGGCTGTCGCCGAACAGATCGGCTGCGACGGCGAGACAGGTCTTCTTCAGGCTTTTCTCCGAGCGCTTCAACAGCTTGCTCAGGAGCCGTGTTTCTTGAGGAGAGCCGAGCGGCCGGTCGTCGGCATCGAGAAGTTCACGCATGACGAACACATCATGCAGTTCACCCAGTCTTTCGCCGAGTTCGTCGACCGCCTTGCGCCGGGCCTTGATCGGCGTCGGCCACAGTCTTCCGAGCAGCGACAGATGCATGCCGTGGGTCTTTGCCGCCTTGCGCAGATCGTGGAAATCATCGGCCTCGCCGCGCGAGCCAGCCTTGTCCAGCGCCTTTCTGGCGCGGCGCAAGGTGATGCGGGCGCCGTCGGCAAGCACATCGGCGGCCTGTTCGGGCTGGTCGGGCAAGGCCAGTATGTCGATCCGGCTGATGCCCTCCTCGCAAGCCGCAATCGCCGCGCCTATTGCAGCGTCGAGGCCTGCTCCACCATGCAGTTCGTGCTGGCGCGCGACGAGCGTCTCGCGAACGGCATCAAGACCGCCACCCGCGCTCTGTTCGGGAAAGCTTGCTGCCAGCCGGTCGATTGTTTCAACCAGCGCGGTCGCCTCGCGCGGACCGGCAAGCAAGGCTGCAACGTCGCGGTAGCACTGGTTCTCGGTCACGCAGAATGTTTCGTCTCCGGAACGGACCAGGCGCAGCAAGGCGCGCACATTCTTCAGCCGCTTGCGGCATTTGTGCAGCCCCTGTTCCGGCCTGTCGCGCGCCGTGTCCAGATGGACTAGCGCCTTGCCGATCTCCTCGGCGAGGATGCGCCTAACCTCGCCGGTCAACGGCAGGCGCGGATTGATGCGATAGCTCATGCGGCGATCTCCGGAATCCCCTCGAGGGCGAGCGACGCGTTGTAGAACCTCTGCTCGCCGGTGACTTCGCGGCCGAGCCAATCTGGCAGCATTTCGTCCGGCACGTCCTCAGGCGTCTCGAGCTCGGCGACCACCAGACCACTAAGCATCCCGCCGAAAACATCGACTTCATAGAGATGGCCGCGATGCCTAACATGGTGGCGTGTCTTCTCGATGACACGTCCGATCGCGAAGGTCAGCATCTCTTCCGCCTCCGCCAGAGGGATCGGATATTCGAATTCGTCGCGTTCGCGGGCCTTGTTGCCGAATTTGAGCGTCAGCTTTGCCGAGGCGCCGTCGCTGATGCGCACGCGCACCGAGCGGCCGGGTGCGGCGGCGAGATAGAACTGGCGAATACGGATATCCGCTTCAACCAGATCCCGCCACTCATTGCCGGAGACCAGGAACTTGCGCTCGATTTCCTTGACCATGGCTTCGCACTAAAGCGCGTGCGGCCAGACATGGCAAGCCAGAGATCGACCAGTGTTGACTTTAATCATTCGATTGATTAAATCGCTCATCATGAGCAAATCGACAAACGCCAAAACTCCGCGGCGCGAGGCATCTCCCGCCGACATGACGCGCGCGGCACTTGTCCGTGCGGCGCTGAGGCTGTTCGGACGGCAGGGCTTCGACGGCACGTCGACGCGCGAGATCGCGGCTGAGGCCAAGGCCAATATCGGCTCGATCGCCTATCATTTCGGCGGCAAGGAAGGGCTTCGCAACGCTGCGGCCGACTATATCGTCGACACCATCCAGACCATTGCCGGCCAGGCGATCGGCAATCTGCAAGCGCCCGCGGCGGCAATGGCCGATCCCGAGGCAGCGCGGGCACATTTATTTGTCGCACTGGAGCGGATGGTGGCCTTCATCGCGGCAAGGCCGGAAGCCGGCGAGATCGTGCAGTTCGTCCTGCGTGAGCTGTCTCATCCAACCGCCGCGCTCGACCGTATCTATGACGGTGTGTTCGAACCGGCGCATCGCCGGCTGTGCCTGATCTGGGAGCAGGCGACGGGGGAGCCGGCCGAGAGTGAGGCTACCCGACTCACCGTGTTCACGCTGATCGGCCAGGTCGTCTATTTCCGCATCGGCCGCGAGGCGGTGATGCGCCGCATGGGCTGGCGCGCGATCGGCGACGCCGAGGCCGCCAAGATCGCGGCGGCGGTGACGGATAACCTTGGGGCCATATTGGCCGCCCGGAAGGATCGTAGGTCATGAGTTTTCTTTGTTCTCTGCCGCTCGCCGCCCTGCTTTTCAGCGCCTGCGCACCGGCGGCGCCGCTCGCCGTCGGCTATGTCGAGGGCGATTATGTGCTGCTCGCGCCGATCGAGGTGGCGCAGGTCGAGACGATTTCGGTCAAGCGCGGCGACCGCGTCGCGCCGGGCACGCCGGTGGTGACGCTGGAAAGCGCCGATGCGAAAATAGCCGTCGCGCAAGCCGAGGCGGCGCTTGCCCAGGCCCAGGCGCAACTCGCCGACCTGCAGGTCGGCAAGCGTCCGGAAGAGATTGCGGTGCTCAAGGCGCAGGTCGACATGGCCAGGGCGCAAGCCGCCGACGCCAAACGCAGATACACCCGCGCCAGCGATTTGTTCAAACGCGGCACCGGCACGCAGGCCGACTTCGACACCGCCTCGGCCACGCTGGAGACAGCCAACGCACAAGTCGGCCAGGCGGAAGCCAATCTCGCCGTCGGCGGACTGCCGGCACGGCCGGAGACGATCAAGGCCGCCGACAATCAGGTCAGTCAGGCGCAATCAGCACTAGAGCAAGCGCGATGGCGGCTTTCGAAGCGCGTGCTGGCGGCGCCGTCGCCCGGCCGCGTCAACGACGTGATCCGCAACCCCGGTGATACGGCCGGCCCGACCGCGCCGGTCATTTCTATGCTGCCGGATGGCGCGGTGAAGCTCAGCCTCTATGTGCCGGAAAGTGCGTTCTCGTCGGTGAAAGTCGGTGCGCTACTTAATGTCCATTGCGATGGCTGCGGGCCGGACGTGAAGGCTCGCGTCAGATACGTGTCGCCGGACCCGGAATTCACGCCACCAGTGATCTATTCACTGGAGACCCGACAGAAGCTGGTCTACCTGGTCGAGGCGCGGCCGGAGGGCGATGCCAGTGCGCTGCAGCCTGGGCAGATCGTCGATGTCGATCTGGCGGATATCGGCAAATGAACGTCATCGACGTCCATGGCCTGGTCAAGCGCTTCGGCGACAAGACGGTCGTCGACCATGTGACGATGACGGTGGCCGAGGGCGAGATCGTCGGCTTCCTCGGCCCGAACGGCTCGGGCAAGACGACGACCATCCGCATCATGTGCGGCCTGCTGACGCCGGATGAGGGCGACGGCACGGTGCTCGGCTTCGACATCCGCACCGACAGTCTGAGGATCAAGCGCGAAGTCGGCTACATGACGCAGAAATTCTCGTTCTACGAGGATCTGACCATCGCCGAAAATCTCGAATTCGTGGCGCGGCTCTATGGGTTGAAGCCGCTCAACGAGCACGTGGCTAAGACGCTGGAGGAGCTCGGCCTGACCTCGCGCAAGGACCAGCTGGCCGGCACGCTGTCCGGCGGCTGGAAGCAGCGGCTGGCACTGGCCGCCTGCATCATGCACAAACCCAGATTGCTGCTGCTCGACGAGCCGACGGCGGGCGTCGACCCGAAGGCGCGGCGCGAATTCTGGGACGAGATCCATCGGCTGGCCAGCGGCGGCCTGACCGTGTTGGTTTCCACCCACTACATGGACGAAGCCGAGCGCTGCCACCGCATCAGCTACATCTCCTACGGCAAGATGCTGGCTACCGGCACGGTCGAAGATGTGGTCAGGAATGCCGGACTGACGACCTTCGTCGTGCAGGGCCCGCGGCTTGATCAGGTTGCTGCCGCACTCAGCGGCCGCCCCGGCGTCGACCAGGTGGCGCCGTTCGGCGCGACGTTGCATGTCGTCGGTTCCGACAAGAAGGAACTGGAAGCAGCACTTGCCGATGTCGAGAAAGAGCACAAGGGCGTGACGGTGACGCCGGGCGAGACCAGCCTGGAGGATGTGTTCATCCAGTTCATGTCCGGCTCGAAGGACAACATGGGATGAAAAATGGGATAAACAGCGTCTTTTCCTTCGCCCGGCTCGGTGCGCTGCTGATCAAGGAGTTCATCCAGATGCGGCGCGACCGCATCACCTTCGCCATGATGCTGGGCGTGCCGCTGATGCAGCTGGTGCTGTTCGGCTATGCCATCAACAACGATCCGAAGAGCCTTCCGGCAGCCTTGGTGGCGATGAGCAGCGATCCTTACACGCGGGCCATGGTTTCGGCGCTGCAGACCACCGGTTACTACCGCTTCGATCATGTCGCGCAAAGTGCCGCCGAGGCGGAGTTCCTGATGGCGCGCGGCGACGTCGCCTTCGTCGTCACCATCCCCGCCGATTTTGCCAGGCGGGTCGAGCGCGGCGACAGCCCGCAGATACTGATCGAAGCTGATGCCACCGACCCAGCCGTCGCCAGCGGCGCCATTTCGACGCTCGGCACGGTCGCCAACCAGGCGCTGCTTCGGGCACGCGGCATGCAGGAGACGGCCGCCGAAGCTGCCCGGGGCCAGCTCGAAGTGGTGGTGCACCGGCGCTACAATCCGGAAGCCGTCTCGCAATACAACATCGTGCCCGGCCTGCTCGGCGTCATCCTGCAGATGACGATGGTGATGATGACCTCGATCGCGCTGACGCGCGAGACCGAGCGCGGCACGATGGAGAACCTTCTGGCGATGCCGTCCAGCCCGCTCGAAATCATGCTGGGCAAGGTGCTGCCCTATCTGGCGGTCGGCGCCGTGCAGGTGGTGGTGGTGCTGGCGGCGGCGAAGCTTTTGTTTGCCATTCCGTTCACCGGGTCGATGTCGCTGCTGCTGACAGCAGTGCTGATCTTCGTGCTGGCGCTGGTGCTGCTCGGCTACACCATCTCGACGATCGCCCGCACGCAGATGCAGGCGCTGCAGCTCACCTTCTTCTTCTTCCTGCCGTCGATCATGCTGTCCGGCTTCATGTTCCCCTATCGCGGCATGCCAAGCTGGGCGCAGATCTTCGGCGAGGTCCTGCCGCTGACGCATTTCCTGCGCATCATCCGCGCGGTGATGCTAAAAGGCGCCGAACTGCCGGCGGTGGCAACGGAAATCGGCTGGCTGGTGGTGTTCGTGGCGCTGTTCGCCGGCGTGGCGCTGGTGCGGTTCCGCCGGACGCTGGACTAGATCTAGTGCATCTCGCCTAGCTTTGGCCGCGTTTGGCCTTCTCTTCATGCGCCAGATACTGGTGAACGAACGCAATCGCCATGCTGCCCTCGCCGACCGCTGACGCAACCCGCTTGACAGGACTCAGGCGTACGTCACCGCAGGCAAAGATTCCGGGCGCACTGGTTTCGAGCAGATAGGGGTCGCGGTCGTGCGACCAGCCACCGGCCTTCTTCACATCATCCCCGGTCAGCACGTATCCGCGTGCATCGCGCACGACATCGGTCGGCAGCCACTCGGTCTCTGCGTTGGCGCCAATGAAAACGAACAGCCCGCCGCAATCGTACCGCCTCACCTCGTTGGTCGCCTTGTCGAGAATGTCGATCGCCGTCAGGTGAGTCTCGCCGTGCACGGCCTGGACTTCGGATCGAAGCTGGACTTTTACGTTCGATTTCGCCCTGAGCTGCTCGATCAGATAGTGAGACATGCTGTCTGCAAGCGACGGGCCGCGCACGAGAAGTGTCACGCTGCGCGCATGGCCCGAAAAATGCAGTGCTGCCTGGCCGGCCGAGTTGCCGGCGCCGATCAGGAAGACGTCCAGTCCATGGGTGGTGCTTGCCTCGCTGCGCGCGGCTCCATAATAGACGCCCTTGCCGATAAGCCGATCGAACCCCTCGATGCCCAGACGACGCCATGTCACGCCTGTTGCAAGAATGAGGCTGCGCGCCCGCACGACATCGGTGCCGTCGAGAAATAGATCGTGCGTGGTCGGATCGATGCCGGCGACGGAGCGGGTGACCAGGATTTCGGCGCCCAGCCGTCTTGCTTGCTGCAGCGCGCGACTGGCCAGTTCATCGCCGGAAATTCCGCTGGGAAAGCCGAGATAGTTCTCGATCCGTGACGATGTCCCCGCCTGTCCGCCAGGCGCCTCGCGCTCGACGACGATCGTGCGCAGCCCCTCGGAGGCGCCGTAGACCGCCGCGGCAAGGCCAGCCGGCCCGCCACCGACGATTGCCACATCGTACTCGGCGCCGCGCGGGCGCGTCTGCAACCCGAGGCGAATGGCAAGATCGCGCACGGCCGGACTTTCCATGATCTCGCCGTCCGCCAACCGGGCAACGGGACCATCGAGAGCCGGCCGGCCCAGAGCAGACCAGAAAGCCTCGGCGTCGGTTGTGTCGGGCAACAGCCAGGTGAATGAGATCTGGTTGCGGGCCAGAAACCGGCGCAACTCCCCGCACGCCGTGTCCCAGCGATGGCCGACCAGTGTCACGCGCGGCTTCTGCGGCTCGGCGGTGATGCTCTGCAGCCCGCCCATCCGCTCGCGCGCAAGCGCGCTGACCTTCTGGGCCACGTCCTTTGAAACCGCCGCGATGGAATAATATTGCTGGACCTCGAGGCGCATGACGCGGGACGGTTCGGCGGCGCGATACCCGCCCGGAAAACCCGAGCCCAGGGCAATCGGCACCTCACCGAATATCGTTCCCGGCAGCCGCCAGCCGAGCGTCCGTTCGACGCCGTCGAAGGTCTTTACGACTTCGATCTTGCCGGCGAGAACCGCAAACAGCGCGGCCTCTCCGCCCTCATGAACCGCGAACTCTCCGGGGCTGAGATGAAGGTCGGCCGCCGTCCGCGCCAGCCGCTCCAGCTCGCCCGCCGGCAACCCCGAAAACAACGGGATCGCTCCCACTTCATCAACTGTCAGCATGGTCCCTCGCGGGAGCCAATTAGCGTTGTTTTTCCGTTTTGATCAACAAAAAAGCGGAGTCTCGCCTTGGCGGATAGGTTGTGAAACAGCGCGCTTGAAGCGCGTCGGGTTGTGCCGATAGGCATGACCATTCGGGTCGAGTTTCATGCCGGCTTGGCCTGAGCCGGTACCGGCGGCAATTCAGGCGCATCCAGCCCTTTGAAAGGATCGCGCCAGGCGTCGATTTCTTCAAACTGACGATACCAACGGCCGACAGACGGATAGTCGGCGAGCGGCAATCTGGCGACATCGTTGAAGGGCAGAAACGTCGCCATTCGAAAGTCGGCGTAGGAAACCGAATTCTCGACCAGCCATTCTCGCTCCGAAAGCGCGGCCTCGAGTGTTGCAGCGGCAGTGCGGAAGTCTCTCAGGCCCTCCTCAACCCGGCCCTGATCGATCGGGCCGAGCCCATATCGCTGTTTGGTCCCGCGTTCGAAATGCACGACGTCGCAAGCTCTTGCGAAGTTCTCCTTCCCCCAACTGAGCCATCGGATCATCTCGGGTTCGTCGTCGCCGGTGCGCCAGAGATCCGAATGCGCGTCGCGTGATAGCCGGCAAGCTATGGCGTCGGCCTCCCAGAGGCTTTTTCCCGAGCCTACAAGTATGGGCAATGAAAGATTGGGATTTAGCGGGCGAAATCGCTCGGCCTGGCCGGGAGCGAAGGGGGAGGCGAATTCAAACTCGACCTTTGCGTTGAGATAACGTGCCACCGCGACCGCGAGGCGAGGATTGGGATTGCGGCTGAAGAACAGTTTCATTCCTGTCTGTCCTTGAATGGTACGGTTCGATTGGACACGCAGGGGACGCTTTGACACCTTTAACCGGCCGCGTGGCCCGGAACTGGTCGCCACCTAAGCCGCCGCCATGATCTCCGCATAGGTGGCGAAATCGACATTGCCGCCGGACAGCACCACGGCAACGCATTTGCCTGATAGCTCGATCTCGCCCGACGATAGCGCGGCCAGCCCGACGCTGCCGCCAGGCTCGACCACCAGCTTGAGATGGGCCATGGCGTCGCGCATCGCCTGTGCCGCGGCCTTGTCGGAAACGGCAATGCCGCCGGCGAGATTCCTGCGGTTGATCTCGAAGGTCATCGCGCCCGGCTCGGCGGTGAGGAGCGCGTCACAGATCGACGTGTGGCCGGGTTCGATCGAAACCCGAGCACCTTTGGCCAACGAACGACAGGTGTCGTCGAAATGCTCGGGTTCCACCGCCCAGACGGCCGTATCAGGTGATGCATCCTTGACCGCGATGGAGATGCCGCTGCTCAAGCCGCCGCCGCCGCAGGGAATGACGATCGCGTCGAGACTCACGCCGAGCGCTTTCGCCTGCGCCATCAGCTCGAGGCCGATCGTGCCCTGGCCGGCGATGATGGCCGGATCGTCGAATGGCGGGACCAGGACCATGCCCCGGTCCATATAAGGGCGAACCACCGTCATGCGGTCATCGCGGAAACGGTCGAACGGAACCACTTCCGCTCCCATTTTCCTGACATTTCCGACCTTCATTGCCGGGGCGTCAGTGGGCATGGCGATGACCGCCTTGACCCCGAACATCGCCGCCGACGCGGCGACACCTTGCGCGTGGTTGCCCGACGAGAAGGCGACGACGCCACGGCTGCGTTCTTCCTCGGTGAGCGAAGACAGTTTGTTGTAGGCGCCGCGGAACTTGAACGAGCCGGTGCGCTGCAGCGTCTCCGGCTTGAACAGAATCCTGGCACCGAAGCGGTTGTTCAGCTCCGGCGATTCGATCAGCGGCGTTTCGACGATCAGGCCGGACAATCGCGCTGCTGCGGCGTGGATATCGGCGATGCCGGGAGGCGAGTTCATGGCGAGGTCCTGCGGAAGTGAGATCGCCCATGGTGCACGGAAAGCAGGGCCGCGCACCACTGAAAAAATGTGACCGATACAATTCGCTTTTGGCAGGAAAGGGGCGCTCCCGCCTCCGCTATGGCTCCGGGCGTTCGTCGCTTCAATCGATCGGCTTCGCCGACCGCTCCTCACCCCAAAAGCGTCCTTGTCCGTTTGGCGCCGCCCATTTTGCGCCAGTTGTTGAAGCGATGGGTGGCGGCGGCGAAGGAGATCTTCATCTGCTGGGCAACCGAATAGCGCGATTTGCCCTCGTCGAACATGCGGTAGCAGCACTCGACGCCCTCCTCGGTCAGCTTGCCGTCGGGGGCCTTGTTGTGCGGATTGGCGGGATCGAATTTTTCGGCCTGCTGCTCGACCAGGCCTTTCAGGCGCTGCAGGTCGGCCTCGATATTGGCGATGAGATCGAGAACGGGTTTTGGGTCAAATGCATGGATGGGCTGCTTTGCCGGCATCTACGGATTCCTTTCTCTTGGCTTAGGTTTGGCTATATAGGTGAACATTCGCCAATAATGAAGAGCGGCGATGGAACCCCGGAGCCAATAATTTTGAACCTCCGGGCGACGGGCGCGATTGACCAACGACGCACCAGATCATAGTTTAGAACTATTCTAAACTAGGGTGAATTTCTCATGCTTTCCCGTGTTTTCGGCTTTGGCCGCCGTCCCTTCGAATCGCTCTCGGAGCAAGAGATCCTGGCGCTCGCCATCTCTTCGGAGGAAGACGACGGGCGTATCTACCGGGCCTATGCCGACGGGTTGGCGGATAGTTTTCCGCATTCGGCCAAGGTGTTCGAGGAGATGGCCGAGGAGGAGGACGGCCATCGCGACTCGCTGATCGAGCTTCACCGCGAGCGTTTCGGCGAGCGCATTCCGCTGATCCGGCGCGAGCATGTGAAGGGCTATTACGAACGCAAGCCCGACTGGCTGGTCAGGCCGCTTGGTATCGAGCATGTGCGCCAACAGGCCGAGTCGATGGAGAAGCAGGCGTACCTATTCTACGTCGAGGCGGCGAAACGCACCAGCGATGCCTCGACGCGAAAGCTGCTCGATGATCTGGCGGTGGCCGAACAGGGCCATGAGACGCTGGCGCAGCGGCTGGAGCAAAAGCATGTGCCGGGCGCGGTCAAGGACGAGGAAGCAGCGGCCGAGCAACGCCAGTTTATCCTGACCTATGTGCAGCCGGGACTGGCCGGGCTGATGGACGGATCGGTGTCGACGCTGGCGCCGATCTTCGCCGCCGCCTTTGCCACGCACGACACATTCCAGACCTTTCTGGTCGGGCTTGCCGCCTCGATCGGCGCCGGCATCTCGATGGGCTTCACCGAGGTGGCCTCCGACGACGGCAAGCTGTCGGGCCGCGGCTCGCCGGTGAAACGCGGGCTGACAGTCGGCATCATGACCATGCTGGGCGGCCTCGGCCACGCGCTGCCCTACCTCATCCCGTTTTTCTGGACGGCGACGATTGTCGCTGCGGTCGTGGTGTTCTTCGAGCTATGGGCGATCGCCTTCGTGCAGAACCGCTACATGCAGACGCCGTTCTGGCGCGCCGCCTTCCAGGTGGTGCTGGGCGGCGCGCTGGTGTTTGCGGCCGGCGTGCTGATCGGGAATGCTTAGCTCGATCTTTCCTTCTCCCCTTGTGGGAGAAGGTGATTGGCGCGTAGCGCCAAGACGGAAGAGGGGTGTTGGACGGGTCGCAGTCGGTGCCAAGCTGGAACACCCCTCATCCGTCGCCTTCGGCGACACCTTCTCCCACAAGGGGAGAAGGAAAGGCCGCATAGTCCCACTCACCCATGCACCACCCGGCTGTCCTCAGGCGCCTCGGCCCGTTCGGTCAGGCCATAGTCGCGCACGACATGGGCGATGCGCAGACGATAGTCGGCAAAGATGCCGCCACGGCCGGCCTTCTGCGCCCGCCTATGTTCCTCCGTGTTGCGCCAGGCCTTCACCGCCTCCTCGTCGCGCCAGAACGACAGCGACAGGATGCGATTCGGGTCAGTGAGGCTCTGAAAGCGCTCGATAGTGAGAAAACCGTCGATGCCGTCGAGCAGCGGGCGCAGGTCGGCGGCGAGGCCGAGATAGGCATCGCGCTTGCCCGCTGCCGGCTCGACCTCGAAGATGACGGCGATCATAATTTCACCAGAGAGGCATGCGGCCCGGACGCCAGCTTCAGGAACATGCGATCCTCCTTCAGGATGAATCTTTCACGCCGCGCGAACTCGTAATTCGCCTTGCCGACCGGATCGGCGGCCAGCCTGGCACGGTAGGCCTCGTAAGCCGCCAAGCTGTCGATGTTGTAGGCGGCGTAGGCGGTCGTGGCCGAGCCTTCATGCGGAGCAAAATAGCCGATCAGATCGGCGCCGCAGCGCGGAATGGCCTGGCCCCAGTTACGGGCATATTCCTCGAACGCCGCCTTGCCGAACGGGTCGATCTCGTAGCGGATGAAGCAGGTGATGGTCATCTTTTGTCTCCTTGCTGAATTTGGTTCGTTGCGCCGATAGTTCGAGCGGGGTCGAAACGTTCAGCGGATCGATGTGCTAGGCAATTTCTCCGGTGTCATGCTTGCCAGAAGGATTTCGCGCATTCGTGGCGAACGTCTTCCGGCGTCAGGCCAAGGTCGCGCAAAAGATGCTCGTCGATCTCGGCAAGGTCGAGGCGCTGCAGATAGCGGTCGTGCCACCGCGCCAGAAGCCGCAGTCGGCATAAGGCGATGAATGGAAATGGTCGGCGGCGGAAGCGGCTGACAGACACGGCGTTGGGGGCGGCTCTTGCGATCATCGTCGTCTCCTTGATCTGAGCCGAGAATAGTGTTTATCTGACAAGAATGCTTCGATGACGGACGAACTATGCGTGAAGGACCAGACATAGCCCGCATCGCCAGCCTGGTCGGCGATCCGGCGCGGGCGAACATGCTGACCGCGCTGATGGGCGGCACGGCGTTGACGGCGAGCGAACTGGCGCTCGAGGCCGGTGTGTCGCTGCCGACTGCCAGCTCGCATCTGTCGAAACTGATGGAGGGCGGGCTGCTGACGCTGGCAAGCCAGGGGCGGCATCGCTATTACGGCCTCGCCGGGCCGCAGGTGGCTGGCATGATCGAAGCCATCACCGGTGTCGCCGCAGCGGTCGGGCCGCAGCGGGTCCGGCCGGGTCCCCGTGATGCGGCCATGCGCGTGGCGCGTGTCTGCTACGACCACCTCGCCGGAGAACAGGCCGTGGCGATGCTCGACCGCCTTGTCGCTCGACAAGTGCTCCTGCGCGACGACAAGGAGATCAGGCTTGGGCCGTCGGCCGCCTCGTATTTTGCCGCGATTGGCATCGATGTCGAGAGCAAGGCGCGACGACCGGTGTGCCGGGCGTGCCTCGACTGGAGCGTGCGGCGCTCACATCTTGCCGGCACGCTGGGCGCCGCCATTCTCGACAAGATCCTCGCCGAAAAATGGGCAAGGCGCGAGAAGGACAGCCGCGCGGTTGTGTTTTCGCCGACGGGGAGGCAGGCGTTCGAGAGGGTGTTTCTGGCTTGAAAGATTTGCCGGTATTGTCCTGGGGCGGGGCAGGGGCGAAGCGACGTGGCGGAGACCCCAGTATCCATGCCGAAACTTTCGATCGTCGCGGCGGCGCATAACGTTGCGAGACGTCAGCGGGACAGCGCCCCCCCTTTGTCCGGCAGGACAGAGGGGGGCGTGAAGGATCGCCGGCGCTCGTTCTCGCGCTCGCTCAGCCTGGAACGAAGCCAATGAACTAGCCGCGCTTGAGCACCTTGCCCTGCCTGAAAAAATCCTTCCACGGATCGGCTTCGGCCAACTGCTTCAGCGTCGTCTTGTCGCC
This sequence comes from Mesorhizobium sp. M6A.T.Cr.TU.014.01.1.1, assembly GCF_004022765.1. Lineage (NCBI taxonomy): Bacteria > Pseudomonadati > Pseudomonadota > Alphaproteobacteria > Hyphomicrobiales > Phyllobacteriaceae > Mesorhizobium > Mesorhizobium sp. M6A.T.Cr.TU.014.01.1.1. The sequence continues at coordinate 115,320 of NZ_RZPG01000021.1, read as the reverse complement.
GATCGGAAATGCGTTCGGCGCCAGTCCGGCCTCGATCTCCGCCCAGGTCGCCGGCATCGATACGGTAGCGCCCTTTTTGGCCCGCGACGAATAAGGCGCCACCGTGGTCGAGCCGCGGCTATTGCGCAGATAGTCGACGAAGATTTTTCCGGTGCGCGCCTTCTTCGACAGCGTCGCCGTGTAGCGGTCGGGTGCCGCCTGTTCCAGCGCGCGGGCGAAATCATGGGCGAAGTCTTTCACCTCATCCCAATCCGCCGATGGTTTCAGAGGCACGACGACATGGTAGCCCTTGCCACCCGACGTCTTGACGAAATTCGGCAAGGACAGCTCATCGAGCCTACCGCGGATTTCGAGCGCCGCCGCGCGCACCGCTTTCACGTCGACGCCTTCGTCGGGATCGAGATCGAAGATGATCTGGTCCGGCTTATCCAGTTCGTCGATGGTGCAGCCCCAGATATGGATCTCGACCACGCCGAGCTGGACCAAGGCAGCGACACCGTCGAAGTCGCGGATGAACAGGATCTCCTCGCCGTCCGTCGGATCCTTCATCCTGGCGATCTTGTCATGCATGCCGGCCGATGCATGCTTCTGGAAAAAGCGCTGGCCCTCGACGCCGTCCGGCGCACGCACCAGGCTTAGCGGCCGATTGACGACGAATTGTTGCAGGCGCGGCCAGACCAAAGCGTAATGATCGAGCAGGCCCTGCTTCGATACCTTCTCCTGCGGCCACAGAAGCTTGTCGGGATGAGAAAGCTTTACGACGGTTTTTGCCGCCCCCGAGGATTCAACAGAGGTGCCCTTGCCCCCGGCAGGCTTTTCCTTGGTATCGGCCTTGCCTGCTGGTGCCTTTGGCTTTTCCTGCACGACTTCCTCCGCCGGTTTGTCCTCGCGCAATCCCTGGAACGAGGCGTGGCGTATTATACGGTCGGACGTCCAGGTACGGAACTCCACTTCGCCGACAAGGTCTGGCTTCACCCAAACCACTCCTTTGCCCAGCCCTTTGCCCCTCGGTAGCGCCCTGTCGAAGGGCGAGGTCTTCGCCTTCAGAGCATCAAGCTTCTTCTTCAGGTCGTTGGTGCCCTGCATCGAAAAGCCGGTGCCGACACGGCCGGCATAGTGCAGCTTGCCGCCCTCATGGTAGCCGACCAGCAAGGAGCGCAATCCACGCCCGGTCTTCTCCGACGGCAGGTAGCCGCCGATGACGAATTCCTGGCGAAGCGTGCATTTCGACTTCACCCAGGACAAGCCGCGGCCGCTGCGATAGGGCGCGTCGGCGCGCTTGGAGACGATCCCCTCCAGCCCCATGCGGCAGGCGTGCTCCAGCATGACCTTGCCCGGTTCGGCAAAATGGTCGCTGAAGCGGACTGCCGAATTGTCTGGCTGTTTGCCAAGCAAGTCCTGCAAAGCCTGCTTGCGCTCGACCAGCGGCTCTGTGCGCATATCCTCGCCATCGAGACGCATCAGGTCGAAGACGTAATAGAGAAAACGATCCGTGCGGCGCGCCGACAGATCCGCCTGGAGCAGCGCGAAGGACGAGACGCCGCTGTCCGCCAGCACGACGATCTCGCCGTCAATGATGGCATCCATGCATTTCAGGCGCCCGAGTTCTGCGACAATCTCGCCGCCGAACTTGTCCGTCCAGTCAAGGCCGGTGCGCGTCAAGAGCCGCACCTCGGTGCCGGCAAGCTGCGCCTGCATGCGGTAGCCGTCGAATTTCACCTCATGCAGCCATTCCTTGCCGGGAGGGGCATCCCTTTGCAGTGTGGCGAGGCATGGTTCAATGAATTCGAGCTGCTTTGCCGCCTTGGCCTTCGCCTTGCTAGCGAGCCGTTTGTTCGAATGCCAGACCCTTGGCTTCTTGCCATCGGCGGTCTTGCCTTCGCCGACCTCCTCGATCGTCAGGCCCGACTTCACCGATTCTGGCGCCTCCTGCAAAATGTCCTCGCCCGGCCGGGCGGCGACATCGTCGGATTTGATCAGCAGCCAATTGTCGCGCGTTTTGCCGGGACGCGGCTTCAGGCGCACCAGATGCCAGAGACCGTTCAGCTTGTGGCCATGCAACTCGAAGCTGATATGGCCCTTTTTCATCGCCTGGGCCGGATCGGTCTCCGGTTGCCATCTGCCTTCGTCCCAGACGATGACCGAGCCGCCGCCATATTCGCCCTTGGGAATGGTGCCCTCGAAGGACGCGTAGTCGATCGGGTGGTCCTCGACATGCACGGCGAACCGCTTTTCATGCGGATCGAGGCTCGGGCCCCGGGTTATCGCCCAGCTCCACAGCACGCCATTGTGTTCGAGGCGAAGGTCGTAATGCAGCCGTGTCGCGGCGTGCTTTTGGATGACAAAGATGCCGCCGGCCTCACCTTTCCTGCTGCGAACGACCTTGCCGGCCGGCTCGGCGGTCTTCTTGAAATCGCGCTTGGCGTGATACTGCTCAAGGCTGGCCATGACACGCGATCCTATGCGGATTTGCTATGGCGTCGAAGGTTTCGGCTTGGCGACGCCGGCACGAGGTCTTGAACGGATAGAAATCGTTTCAGTTCCGGCCCCGCGAAAAGCGAGGCACGCCGGATTGCCCGGCGTTGCCTCGATCGAGAGTGCTATTCGGCGGCTTGAAGGTTGACCTTGGCCTCCGCGATCTCGGTAAGCTTGCGGTCGGTTGCCTGCTCTTCCTTGATGTTGTTGGCCAGGACATTGGCGCAGTCGCTGCGGCCAAGCTGCTTGGCCCAGGCAATCAACGTGCCGTAACGAGTTATCTCATAGTGCTCGACCGCTTGCGCGGATGCGATCAGGGCGGCGTCGAGAACATCCTTGTCGTCGATGTCGCCGCTGACTTCATCGGCTTCCTCGAGAATGCCGTCGATGGCCGGACAGTTGACCGTCTTGGCCTTCACGCCGTGCAGTTCGAACACGTTCTCGACGCGCGCGATATGGCCCTTGGTCTGCCCGAGGTGCTTCTCCAGGCCGGCTTTCAATTGCGGATTGGTCGCCTTGTCGATCATCTTCGGCAGCGCCTTCTCGATCTGTTTTTCGGCGTAATAGATGTCGCGCAGCGTGTGGACGAAGAGGTCGTCCAGCGTCTTGATGTCTTTCGAAAAGAAACCCATGGCTTTTGCCTTTCCATCGTTCTCGCTGTGTTGGGATTCGGCGGCGGTTCCGCACGGAAGCCGCTGTCTGCTGGAGCCGGGTTGGTGCGGCTCTTGTCGTCAACGTGCGGCTATCGGACGGGTTCCTGACTTTCCCTGGGCAAGCACGGAAATTTCGCGGCACCGGCCAAGGCTGAAACAGAAGCGCGCCGCAGCGACATCCAAACGAAACATATGTGATGCAAAAGTCACATCGACCGAAATGTCGACGCACTGCATGGAAAGACCCCGAATCAGCCGCATTGCGGCCATGAACCAAGGCATTTTCGACCAGATATTAACATCGTGTTCACCGACTATTCACGCCTCGACGCTATGATCCTCGCAATTCGGAAGGGACATCCGAAATCGGGACAGGGACAGGTAAAATGAACTTCTTGACGCACCTCATCGGCTACGCTGCCGCCATCCGCGAATTCGTCGCGCCGACCTACCGGCCGGAGCGCTATTACATGCGCGGCCCAGGCCCTGCTTGCGCACGCCGCGGCCACACGCTCGGCATCAGCGCGCACTGATGACGACCATGGAAAGCCGTCATGACAGCCGGATCTGCAGGCCGGCCGCCGATCACCGTGCGACCACCTATCGCACGGAGCGTTCTGCGCTCGCCGACCGGCGGCGTGCGACAACAAGGTTCTGAGATTCTGGGGCTTTGATCTCGCCTCCGGCAAGCTTAGTGTCGTTTGACACCAAGCAGCCGGGACCCGCGTGACCACCCAGCCAAACCATCCTCCTGAAAAGCCAGCCTTCGATGCAAGCCATCCGTTGATCGTGTTCGACGGCGTCTGTGTGCTGTGCTCGGGCTTCGTGCGCATGGTGGTCAGGCTCGACCGCAAAAGCCGCTTCCGCTTCGCCACGGCGCAGTCGCCGCTCGGCGAAGCGCTGTTTCGAAAATACGGGCTGCGGACGGATAGCTACGAGACCAATCTGGTCCTCATCGACGGCGCCGCCTTCACCCGCCTGGACAGTTTCGTCGCCGTCATGGCCGAACTGGGCTGGCCGTGGCGGGCGGCGAGGTCTTTCCTCCTGCTGCCGCGCCCGCTTCGCGACTGGCTCTATGACCGCATTGCGAAGAACCGGTACGCGCTGTTCGGCAGGAAAGAGAGTTGCGAGATCCCCTCCGCTGAACTGAAAGGGCGGCTGATTGGCTAAGCGAAGGCTCCTGGGAAGCTTCTGCGCTACCCGAGGCGGCAGCGCTTGGGAGAGCAGCCGATGAAGGTTCTCATCGTCGGCGGCTACGGCACATTTGGCGGCCGCATCGTCGAACTGCTGGAGAACCAACCGCGCCTGACGCTGATCATCGCCGGCCGCTCGCTTGCCAAAGCCAATGCCTATTGCGGGAGCCGTCACGGCGCTGAGGCGCGGCTCGTGCCGGCGCAGTTCGACCGCGACGGCGATCTTGCGGCGCAACTGGCCTCATTGCGTCCCGACACGATGGTCGACGCCAGCGGTCCGTTCCAGGCCTATGGCGAGGGGCGCTACCGCGTTATCGAGGCCTGTATCGCCCAGGGCGTCAACTATCTCGATCTCGCCGACGGGTCGGATTTCGTCGCCGGCGTTTCTGCATTCGACGCGGCGGCGCGCGAGACCGGTCTTTTCGTGCTGTCCGGAGTTTCCAGCTTTCCGGTGCTGACGGCAGCGGCGGTGCGCCGGCTATCTCTTGATATGGCGCGGGTCGAGACCATTCGTGGCGGCATCGCGCCGTCGCCCTTTGCCAGGGTCGGCGAAAACGTCATCCGCGCCATTGCCGGCTATGCCGGACAACCAGTGCAGCTCGCACGCGACGGCGAACCGTCGCAGGGCCACCCGTTCACCGAACAGATGCGTTACACGATCGCGCCGCCCGGCCGCCTGCCGCTGAGGAGCACGTTGTTCTCGCTGGTCGACGTGCCGGACCTGCGGGCGCTCGCCGATCTCTGGCCGCAGGCACAGACGATCTGGATGGGCGCCGGGCCGGTGCCGGAAGTGCTGCACCGCGCTCTGATCGGTCTCGCCTGGCTCGTGCGCGCCGGCCTGGTCCGCTCGCTCTTGCCCTTGGCTTCGCTCATGCACCGGGCGAGCAACCGGCTGCGCTGGGGCGAGCATCGCGGCGGCATGTTTGTCGCGGTGGAAGGCGCGGATCGGTCGCGTACGCCGGTCAGGCGCTCATGTCATCTGCTGGCGGAGGGCAATGACGGGCCGCTGATCCCGTCGATGGCGGTCGAGGCGCTGGTGCGCAAGGCGCTGGACGGACATATGCCTGCGCCAGGAGCGCGGGCGGCCGTGCGCGACCTGGAACTCGAGGACTATGAAGCGCTGTTTACCAACCGGACGATCCATACCGGCTTCAGGGACGATACCGCCGATGCGGACAAGCCGCTCTACGCCGCCTTGCTCGGCGACGCCTGGCAAAACCTGCCCAAGGAGATCCGCGCCATGCACGATGGCACGACCAAGGCGCAGGGACGCGCCAGCGTCGAGCGCGGAGGCAATATGTTTGGCCGGCTTGCAGCCTGGCTGGTCGGGTTTCCGAAGACCCGTGACGACATCCCGGTCGATGTCCGCTTCCACGCCAACGAAAACGAAGAAACCTGGACGCGGACATTCGGCGGGCAGGGTTTCTCCAGCCGCCAGTTCGCCGGATGCGGCCGATCCGAGCGGTTGCTGTGCGAACGCTTCGGCCCGCTGACCTTCGCCATGGCGCTGGTCGCCGAGGAGAACCGGCTGTCGCTCGTGCTGAGCCGCTGGAGCATTATTGGCCTGAAGCTGCCGATGTGGCTTTGCCCGCGCTCGACATCTTTTGAGAGCGTGGAGAACGGCCGCTTCCGCTTCCATGTCGAGATCTCGCATCCGCTCACTGGATTAATCGTGCGCTATCGCGGCTGGCTCGAACCCTCGCACGGTTCCAACACGATCGTGCCGCCGGCCGCCTTGCCCAGTTCGCGGCAGTCTTCAACCGTGCACAGTGTCCAGCCTTCGCCGGTGGCGCCGGATGCGGCGAGCACGAGGCGCGGCTGAGGCTTGATCGGGGGCGTGTAGGCCCACCAGCCGTCCCGCAGAAGCGCGCCCTCGGGCGGCTCCATGCCGGCGCCCGAGCCCTTGATCCGTGCCTCGACGATTTGCAGGCCGGAAGGCATCACCTTCCAGTCTTCCTGCCAATGCGTCTTTTCCACCGAATGCGTCCAGGACAGCGTGAAAGCGGCGACAGCCAGCGTCACCGTCTTGCCGGCGGCCAGGATACAAAGGCTCATGCGGTCCCGGACGCCTGCCGTGCACGCCAGCAGTGCCAGCCGATCCAGACAAGAGAGAGCGCCCAGCCGGCCTCGTCGGTGAGCGGCAGCGCGGCAACCAGCAGCGCGCCTGCGCAGAAGGCGACGAGACGTTCCCACCAGGCCATGCGCCGGGCGAGGAACCCGACAGCGGCCGCGCCCCACAGGACGATGCCCATGCAGGCCTTGGCGACGATATAGGCGACCTCGACGGGATAGCCGAACTGGGCGGCGATCGGACCGGCGTCCTGCAACATCAGCGCCGGGGTGTAGACCGCCATGAACGGCACGACGAAGCCGGCGACGGCAAGCTTGGTGGCTTGGATGCCGATCTTGAGGCCGCTCTCCTTGGCCATTGGCGCGGCGGCGAAAGCGGCCAGCGCCACCGGCGGGGTGAGGTCGGCCATGATGCCGAAATAGAAGACGAACATATGGCTGACCAGCAGCGGCACGTCGAGCGCCAACAGGGCCGGCCCGGCCAGCGACGAGGTGATGATGTAATTGGGGATGGTCGGGATGCCCATGCCGAGCACCAGGCAGGTCAGCATGGTCAGCAGCAGCGACAGGAACAGGTTGTTCTCGCCGATGGAGATGATCCAGCCGATGAAGGTCGAGGCGATGCCGGTGAGCGTCAGCGTGCCGATGACGATGCCGACAATGGCGCAGGCGATGCCGACCGGCAGCGCGTTCTTTGCTCCCTCGGCAAGCGAGTCTATGCATATCTGCAACGTCTCGCGTCCGCCCCTGAAGGTGAAGCAAGCGATGACGAGCGCCGCGATCACAAGGCTGAGGATGTTGACGCCGAACTTCATGAAAGAGGCGGCGGCAAGCCCCAGCGCCAGCCAGAAGACAATGCGGAAGGCAAGCGGCCCGATCAACGCCGCCAGCGGCGTGCCGAGGATGAGCACGATGGTCAGCGCCAGCCCCATGGTGCCGGCGAAGATCGGCGTATAGCCGGCAAACAGCAGATAGATGAGCGCGGCAAGCGGCAGCACCAGCGGCCAATGTCTTCTCACCGCGTCCCACGGATTGGGCAGATCCGCTTTGGCCATGCCGTGCAGGTCGGCCTTGCCGGCTTCCAGATGCACCTGCCAGAAACAGGCGCCGAAATAGAGCAGCGCCGGGATGATCGCCGCCTTGACCACTTCGGCATAGGGGATGTTCAGCGTCTCGGCCATGATGAAGGCGACCGCACCCATCACCGGCGGCATGATCTGGCCGCCCATCGAGGAGGTCGCCTCGACGGCGCCGGCGAAAGCCGGGCGGAAGCCGAAGCGCTTCATAAGCGGGATGGTGAACTGGCCGCTGGCCACCACGTTGGCGACGCCGGAGCCGGAAATGGTGCCCATCAGCGCCGATGACAGGACGCAGACCTGGGCCGGGCCGCCGCGCCACGACCCGACCAGGCCAAGGGCGAAATCGTTGAACAGCGCGATCATGCCGGCGCGTTCGAGAAAGGCGGCGAAGACGACGAAGATGAAGATGTAGGCGGCCGAGACGTAGACCGGCGTGCCGTATATGCCTTCCGTGCCAAAGGCGAAGGTGTCGACGAGCTGGGCGAAATCATAGCCGCGATGGATGAAGGGCGACGGTAGGTGATTGCCGGCAAATGCGTAAGCGAGGAAGATCAAGGCGATCAGGGCAAGCGGCAGCCCCATCAACCGCCGCGCGGCCTCGAAGACCAGCACGACCAGCACCGTGCCGACGATCAGGTCCGGCGTGGTGAGGAAGCCGGAGCGCCGGATGAGGTCGGCATAGAACACCCAATTATACAGGCCGGTGGCGAATCCGAGCACGCCGAGTGCCCAGAACGCTGCTTTCGCCGGGATGCTTGTGGCGCGCAGATTGGCGATCAGGCCAAAGCCGAGCAGCAGCAAGAAGCCGACATGCATGGCGCGCACCACCTGGCTCGGCAGGCTGCCATAAGCGGCGATGTAGATCTGGAAGATGGAAAAGGCGACGGCGATGAGAAAGGCGGCCTTGCCGGCGATGCCTTCGCCGAAACCCGGCGGCAGCCCTTCGACCGGAGCTTCGGCGGTGGGGGAGAGAATGGTCGGGGTATCGGTCATTGGCGGGGTTCCTGGCGGGCGCCCCTCCCCTCGAGGGGAGGGTGGACAGCCGCCGAAGGCGGATGGACGGGTGGGGTCGTTGCGGCAGTGCGCGGCCTGAACCGACCCCACCCGCCTCGCTTCGCTCGGCACCCTCCCCTCAAGGGGGAGGGAGCGCCCTTACTTCACCAGCCCCTTCTCCTTGTAATACCTCTCGGCGCCTGGATGCAGCGGCACCGGCATGCCGTCGAGCGCCTTGGCCGGGTCGATCGCCTTGGCGGCGGCATGGGCAGCGGTGAGCTGGTCGAGATTTTCAAACAGCAGCTTGGTCATCTGATAGGCGGTCTCGTCGGAGACGTCGGCGCTGGTGATGAGGAAGTTGCCGACGGCGGCGGTCGCAACATCCTCGGTCTGGCCCTCATAGGTGCCCTTAGGAATGGTCACCGAAAGATAGGGCGAGCCGATCTTGGCGACATCCTCCGCCGGCACGGCAACGACGTTGATCGGCACCGAGGTGGCGAGGTCGCGGATCGAGGCGACGCCGAGGCCGGCCGATTGCAGCGTGGCGTCGAGCTGGCGGTTCTTGATCAGCTCGACCGATTCGGCGAAGGGCAGATACTCAACCCGTCCGAGATCCTCGTATTTCAGCCCGGCGGCGGCGAAGATGGCGCGGGCGTTGAGCTCAGTGCCGGAGGCCGGCGCGCCGACCGACAGGCTCTTGCCCTTGAGGTCGGCGAGCGTCTTGATGCCGGACTCCTTACTGGCAACGATCTGGATGTAGTTGGGATAGATGGCGGCGATGCCGCGCAGCTTGTCGAGCTTGCCCGGATAGCCGGCTTCGGTATTGCCCTCGGCGGCCAGCTTGACGGAATCGCCGAGCGCGAAGGCGATCTCGCCCTTGCCCTGCTGCAACAAATTGAGGTTCTCGACCGAAGCTTTCGTCGCCTGGACCTGGGTGCGGGCACCTTCGATGCCCTTGCCGTAGATTTCCGACAGCGCGACGCCGAGCGGATAGTAGACGCCCGAGGTGCCGCCGGTCAGCACGTTGATGAATTCCTGCGCCTTGGCCGACACCGCGCCAAGGCCCAGCGACAGCGCCAGCGCGCCGGCGGCAACAAACTTCGTCCTGAAATTGAGCATACGATTTCCTCCCTGAAATATCAGCGGCCGTGCCACCCTCCCAGCACGAGCCGAGGCGAGTTTAGACAGCGGGCGGGAAATGCCAACCCGCAATAGTATCCATTAGACGAACGGCTGAGTGATGCCGCAACGCATGGCCGCTTGCGTAAAACGCCATCGGAGCCGAAAGATTTTTCCGACGCCTGTCGAAATCGGGCCGGGCCGCGCGACATACGTCCGGCTCGCAATGATGCGGCCCTGTGAACATGGGAGAGAAGACCATGCGATACATGCTTTTGATCTACGTGAACGAAGCCGCGATGGCGGCCGCGCCGACCGACAAGACCTACGAGATCAGCGCAGCCTATGGCGCCTATACCGAGGCGTTGAAGAAGTCCGGCGCCTGGTTGGCCGGCGACCGGCTGAAGCCGACCCAGGCCGCGACCTCGGTGCGGATGGCCAATGGCAAGACCAACGTGCTCGACGGCCCGTATGCCGACACCAAGGAACAGCTCGCAGGCTTCTACATGATCGAGGCCGAGGATGCCGATGCCGCGATTGCCTGGGCGGCGCGCTGTCCGGGTGCCAGCACCGGCACGGTGGAGGTGCGGCCGATCTGGGAACAGACAATGTGATATCGGAACGGCCTGACATCGCGCGGGCGGCGGCGGAAGCGGCCGCCCGGCAAAGCTACGGCAAGCTGATCGCCTATCTCGCCGCGCGCATGCGTGATGTAGTCAGCGCCGAGGACGCCCTGGCCGACGCCTTTGCGGCGGCGCTGGAGCGCTGGCCGCAAACCGGCGTGCCGCAGAAGCCCGAAGCCTGGCTGCTGGCGGTGGCGCGCCGGCGCCGCGTCGACGCCATCCGGCGGCGGCTGACCAGCGAGGCGGGCCGCGACCATCTCAGGCTGATCGCCGAGGAGATGGAGGCTCGCATCATCGATGAAGACCTGCCCGACGAGCGGCTGCGGCTGATGTTTGCCTGCGCCCATCCGGCGATCGAGGCGGGCGTGCGAGCGCCGCTGATCCTGCAGGCCATTCTGGGCTTCGACGCGGCGACGATCGCCTCGGCCTTCCTGGTGTCACCGGCAACGATGGGCCAGCGCCTGGTGCGCGCCAAAAACCGCATCCGCGAGACCGGCATTCCGTTCCGGGTGCCTGAAAGAACCGAGCTCGGCGAGCGGCTGGATGCGGTGCTGGAAGCGATCTACGCCGCGTTCGCCGAGGGCTGGTCCGACCCGGCCGGCACCGAAACCCGGCGCCGCAATCTCGCGACCGAAGGCATCTGGCTCGGCCGTCTGGTGGCGTCGCTGATGCCGGATGAGCCGGAAGCGCTTGGCCTGCTGGCGCTGATGCTGTTTGCCGAGGCGCGGCGTGCGGCGCGGCGCAGTGCCTCCGGAGACTATGTGCCATTGGCCGAGCAGGAGCTTGCGCTGTGGGACGGCGCCTTGATCGACGAAGCTGAGACACTGCTCCGGCGCGCCGCGACCAAGGGCGTCGTCGGTCGCTACCAGCTCGAGGCGGCCGTGCAATCCGCCCATACGACAAGACGGCTGACCGGCCGGACCGACTGGGTCGCGATCAGACATCTCTACGACGCGCTGTCGGTGATTGCCGCCTCGCCGGTGGTATCGATCAACCGCGCGGTGGCCATTGCCGAAGCCGACGGCGCCGCGGCGGGATTGAGCGCACTTGATGAGCTTGGCGATGACAAGCGGCTGCATGATTATCAGCCTTATTGGGCCGCCCGCGCGGGCCTCCTGGCCAGGCTCGGCAAAACTCGGGAAGCGACTGAGGCCTATGACCGGGCGATCGGCCTCGAACGCGATCCTGCCGTGCGCCGGTTCCTGCAGGAACGACGGGCTGGGCTCAGCCGCGCGGCAAAAGACTGACGCAACACGATCCGTTCAGGCCGGCCACATGGCGTGGGAGGCGTTCAGCGTCCTCATCACCTGATGCTCCCGCAACTTGGCCCACAGGCGTTCGATGTTCGGCCAGGCGCTGGGGACCTTTTCAATCTCGGGATGCCAGGCCACCAGCATGATAAGATAGATGTCGGCCAGCGAGAGCCGGTTGCCGACCAGCCAGTCACGGCCTTCGAGGGCAGCATCGAGAATGGCCAAGCCGCGATCCATTTCCGAGATCGCCGCCTGCTTGACGGCGTCCACGCCGCCGGGATCGGCGGTGTAGCGATGAGCGTAGAAGAACCGCAGGTCAGCCTGATAGATGACCGACGACATGAAGGTCATCCAGCGCAGGAAATCGGCGCGGGCGGGCGAGTTCGCTGCCGGCGCCAGAGCTGCCTCCGGGTGGCGTTCGGCAAGCAGGATGCAGATCGCCGCCGACTCGGTCATCGAGCTTCCGTCCGGCAAGACCAGGACCGGCACCTGGTTCAAGGGGCTGATGTCGAGAAAGGCCTGATCGGGCGAGGTCGATTTCGGAACGTCGACCTGGTCGAAAGGCACACCCGCCAAAGCGAGCGCCGCCTCGACGACAAAGCCGCCGGTATTGGCACGGGTATAGAGCTTGTACATGAAATCCTCCGCCAGCCGATGCAAGGCCGGCGACGATCTGACCGGAAGCGCCACTTTACTCAAGCGAGCGGCGGCCGCCACAGGTATTCAGCGGTCCAGACCGAAGTGTCGCCGCGGAACTTTTGATGCCGGCGGGACAGCGCCCCCTCTGTCCTGCCGGACATCTCCCCCACACGGGAGGAGATCGGCCATCATTCCGACTTTCGCCAACCGCCAACGTTGCAGGAGTGAGCTGCGCGCTGAAGCTGCCAATCTCCCCCCAAGTGGGGGAGATGCCCGGCAGGGCAGAGGGGGGCGCGAAGGAATGCTACGAATCTATCGGAATTCCCGTGTCGAGGACCTAAGCACCCAGCCCTTCGAACAGGATCGTCGACAGATAGCGTTCGGCGAAGGATGGAATAACGACCACCAGGTTCTTGCCCTTGTTCTCCGGCCGAGAGCCAACGACGATCGCCGCCTGGAGGGCGGCGCCCGAGGAGATGCCGACCGGCACGCCTTCGAGGCGGGCGACGAGCCGGGCATTGGCGACCGAATCCTCGTTGGAGACCTTGACGATCTCGTCATAGATCGTCGTGTCGAGGATCTTCGGCGCGAAGCCGGCGCCGATGCCCTGGATCTTGTGCGGGCCGGGCTGGCCGCCCGACAGCACCGGCGAGGCTTCCGGCTCGACGGCGACGACATGCACGGAGGGCTTGCGCTGCTTCAGCACCTGACCGACGCCGGTGATGGTGCCGCCGGTGCCGATGCCGGCGACGAAGATGTCGACCTCGCCTTGGGTGTCATTCCAGATTTCCTCGGCCGTGGTGCGGCGGTGGATTTCCGGATTGGCCGGATTTTCGAACTGCTGCGGAATGATGGCGTCGGGCAGTGTCGCGGCCAGCTCGTCGGCCTTGGCGATGGCGCCCTTCATGCCTTTCGGCCCTTCGGTAAGCACCAGTTCGGCGCCGAGCAGCGCCAGCATTTTTCTGCGTTCGACCGACATGGTCTCCGGCATGGTCAGGATCAGCTTGTAGCCCTTGGCGGCGGCGGCGAAGGCGAGCGCGATGCCGGTGTTGCCCGAGGTCGGCTCAATCAGCGTGGTCCTGCCGGGCGCAATCCTGCCCGATGCCTCCAGCGCCTCGATCATCGAGACGCCGATGCGGTCCTTGACCGAGCCGATCGGGTTGAAGAATTCGAGCTTGGCCAGCAGATTGGCGACGACGCCCTTTTCATTGGCGAACTTGTCGAGCCGCACCAGCGGGGTGTCGCCGATCGTTTCGGTGATCGAATTGTAGATGCGGCCGCGGCCGGGCACATGCGCGGTGGTGGCGGGCTTGTTCATTGGTTTCGCTCCCCGAGTTCAGATGGGCCAGAGGTCAGACCGGCCAGAGTCAGGTTGGCCAGAGTCAGTCAGGCAAGTGTCAGGCGGGCATAAGATAGGGCCATCCGCCGCGCAAGATAGTCTGTCGGTTGAAAATATCCGAGTGGGACGCATGCTGAAAACAGCTTCGGCCTGGAAAAGCATTTCAGGCGGTGTCCTGTTTAGGAATGGCTCGACCGCGAGATGCCTATTGCCGGGCGGCGATCGCAGCCGCTGCTCCGACCATGAAACCGGCGGCGGTGCGGTTCAGCACCCGCAGCGCACGCGGCGACTTCAGGAGCCCGCGCGCCTTGGCCGCCAGCGCCAGATAGGGCACCAGCACCACCAGCAGCACGAAGAGCGTCAGCGCGACGAGGATGCCGTAATCGGCGAGCGTGATGGTCTTCAGATCGACGATGGTCGGCGTGATGGCGAGATAGAAGATCATCGTCTTCGGATTGCCTAGCGTGACGGCGAGGCCGGCAATAAAGCTCGACACCAGCCCGCCCCTGCCTTTCTTCGCCTCCACCGTTTCGGGCGTGATGCCGCTCGTCCAGAAGCGCCAGCCAAGGAAAGCGAGATAGGCGACGCCCAGCCACTTGATTACCAGGAAGGCCATGCCGAAGGTCTGAGCGACGAGGGCCAGGCCGAGCACCACGGCGGTGAGATAGGTGAGATCGCCGAGCATCAGCCCGAAAGACATGGCGAGCGCCGAGCGAAAGCCGGAACCAAGCGCACGCGCAATAAGCGCGGTGAGACCTGGGCCAGGAATGGCGGCGGCGATGCCGAGGGCCGCGCTGTAGGCGAGGAATCCGGTGAGGGTCATGATTTCGGCCTTAGCGCATGACCCCAAAACGGAATCGACTTTTAAGACTGCGCCTTGTCGCACAAAGGCTGGCAGGCGTGTACTCCCTGAGGCCCGGATTCGATTGCACCAGAACTACCGGCCGGGCGAACTCGCCGATCAGGACGGACTTTTGCCGTAGGTGACGCGCATGACGCGCACACGGAGAGTTGAAACGGAATCGATCGGTTTTCAGAACTCAGTTTCCGGCTGCGTAGAAATCGTCGTCGAGGCGCTTTTCCAGCGCGACGAGATCGGCCGGCAGCGGCAGGCCCATGGCGCGCATTTCCCTCAGCTTTTCGCGTAGCTGCTCCTGCACTTCATGCTGATCCTCGGGCTGGTTGATCATCTGCTCGAGCAACAGGCTGATCTGGGCCTTGAACGATTCCAGCGCCATTTTTTTCTCCTTAGGTCCGGCCTAAGCGCGTCGCGTTTGAAGGGTTCCTGCGACGCGCTTTGCTTTCTTGTTTTTATGCATGTCGTTATCCCAAAACCGCTTGCGCATCACAGGTCAAGCCCGAGGGCAGGCTTTTGGGCGACATGCATTATCGCAGCATGCGGGAAATAAGCTGCGCGGTATAGTCGACCATCGGCACGATGCGTGCGTAGTTCAGCCGGGTCGGGCCGATGACGCCGAGCGCGCCGATGACGCGGGCATCCTTGTCGCGATAGGGCGCCACGACCAGCGACGAGCCCGACAACGAAAACAGCTTGTTTTCCGAGCCGATGAAGATGCGCACGCCGGACCCTTCCTCGGCAAGATCGAGAAGCTGGATCAGCCCGTCCTGCGTCTCCAGATCCTCGAACAAGTGCCGCAACAACTCGATGTCGGCCTGGGCCGTGACGTTTTCCAGCAGATTGGCGCGGCCGCGCACGATGAGACGCGCCGGCAGGCCGCTGTCGGCGCCTGCCCAGACCGCCAGGCCCTTTTCGACCAAGTCCTGCGACAGCGTGTCGAGGGCGGCCCTGGTTTCTTCCTTGATGCGGGCGATCTCGATCCGCGCCTCGGCCAGCGTGCGGCCGCGGATGTGGGCGTTGAGGAAGTTCGAGGCTTCATGCAATTGCGAAACGGTGATGCCGGCGGGCAGATCGACGACGCGGTTTTCGACGTCGCCGTTCTGCGATACCAGCACGGCCAGCGCCTTGGTCGGCTCGAGCTGGATGAACTCGATGTGCTTCAGCGCCACCTCGTTCTTGGCGGCAAGCACGAGGCCGGCGCCGCGCGACATGCCTGATAGCATCTGGCTGGCTTCGGTAAGCATATGCTCCAGCGTCGCGCCCGAGCCGGAGGCGCGCACCTGTGCCTCGATGGTGCGGCGCTCCTCATCGGAGAGGTCGCCAAGCTCCATGAACGCATCGACGAAGAAGCGCAGGCCGGCCTGGGTCGGCAGCCGGCCGGCCGAGATATGCGGCGCGTAGATCAGTCCGAGATGCTCGAGATCGCTCATCACGTTGCGGATGGTCGCGGGCGACAGCGAAGACGGCAGAATCCGCGACAGGCTGCGTGAGCCGACCGGCTCGCCGTCCTTCAGGTAGGAATCGACGATGCGCCGAAAGATGTCGCGCGAGCGCATGTCGAGCGATTGAAACGCGGGCGATTGAAACCCGGGCGATTGAAATGCGGGCGACTGAAGCACGGGCGACTGGGAACTGGGATCGACTGCCTTGGTCATTCGAGCCAAATACCTCCGGCCCAAAGATATAGACTTCGGCGGTGCCCGCGCAACCGGCCATTTTCCTTTGCGCCCTGCGCGCCATGCGGCTACAAGCCGGCCACGATTCCGAAAAAGATAGGAAAAAAGCCTGAATGCGCCCTTCCAAACGCCAATTCGACGAAATGCGCGCCATCTCCTTCGAGCGTGGCGTCTCCAAGCACGCGGAAGGTTCGTGCCTGGTGAAATTCGGCGACACACATGTGCTGTGCACGGCCAGCCTCGAGGAAAAGGTGCCGGGCTGGATGCGCAATTCCGGCAAGGGCTGGGTGACGGCGGAATACGGCATGCTGCCGCGCTCGACCGGCGAACGCATGCGCCGCGAAGCTTCGTCCGGCAAGCAAGGCGGCCGCACGCTGGAAATCCAGAGGCTGATCGGCCGTTCGCTGCGCGCCGTGGTTGATCTGCAGGCGCTCGGCGAGCAGCAGATCACCGTCGACTGCGACGTGATCCAGGCCGATGGCGGCACGCGCACCGCTTCGATCACCGGCGGCTGGGTGGCGCTCTACGACTGCCTGCGCTGGATGGAAGCTCGACAGATGGCCAGCGTCGCCAAGGTGCTGAAAGACCATGTCGCGGCGATCTCCTGCGGCATCCATGACGGTCAGCCGGTCATCGACCTCGACTATCTCGAGGATTCCTCGGCCGGCACCGACGCCAACTTCGTCATGACCGGCAAGGGCGGCATCGTCGAGATCCAGGGCACGGCCGAGGGTGAGCCTTTCTCTGAAGAGCAGTTCACGGCGCTGATGGAACTGGCCAAGAAGGGCATTGCGCGACTGGTTAGCCTACAGCAGATGGCTGTAGGTTAATTTTCGGTTCTGTCATGATTCCTACCGCCATCCTCGAATCAGCCCTCTATGTGACCGACCTCGATGCCGCGGAAGACTTCTATTCCGGCGTGCTTGGGCTCGATCTGCTGGGCAAGGTCGACGGCAGGCATCTTTTCTTCCGTTGCGGGGACGGCGTGCTGCTCATCTTCAACGCGGAGGCGACCAAGGTGCCGCCGGCGCCCGACGCCAGGCTGAAAGTGCCGCCGCACGGCACGGTCGGCGACGGCCATCTCTGCTTTGCCGCAAGCGCGGACGAGATAGTGCGCTGGAAAGCGCATCTCGAGCAGAAGAAAATCGCCATCGAAAGCGAGTTCGAATGGCCGCAGGGCGGCCGGTCGATCTATATTCGCGACCCCTCCGGCAATTCGATCGAATTCGCCGAGCCAAGAATCTGGGGCATCTGATGCATTCGCTTGATGGACATAAGATCGTCGTCGCCAGCCACAATGCCGGCAAGCTGCGGGAATTCGCCGATCTGATGGCACCATTCGGCATAGAAGCGAAGTCGGCCAAGGAATACGGCCTGCCGGAGCCGGACGAGACCGGCACCACCTTCGAGGAGAACGCCTTAATCAAGGCTTCAGCCGCAGCCAAGGCGACAGGCCTGCCGGCATTGTCGGACGATTCCGGCCTATGTGTCGATGCGCTGGGCGGAGCGCCCGGCGTCTACACCGCCAACTGGGCCGAGGCGCCGGACGGGTCTCGCGACTTCGGCATGGCGATGCAGCGAGCGGAAGTGGCGTTGCAGGAAATCGGCGCGGTCGCGCCGGCTCAGCGCAAGGGCCGCTTCGTCGCCGTCATCTGCCTCGCCTTTCCAGACGGCGCGGCCGAATATTTCCGCGGCGAGGTCGAGGGCACGCTGGTATGGCCGCCGCGCGGTGAACTCGGTTTTGGCTACGACCCGGTGTTCGTGCCGGACGGTTTCGAAAAGACCTTCGGCGAGATGACCGCTGAGGAAAAACATGGCTGGAAGCCCGGCCAGCCGACGGCATTGTCGCACCGCGCCCGCGCCTTCCAGAAATTCGCGCAAGCCAGACTGGATTTGGCACGATCGGGCGTGAAATGACCATGCTGCTCGACCGTAGCCCCGGCTTCGGCGTCTACATCCACTGGCCGTTTTGCGCGGCCAAGTGCCCCTATTGCGACTTCAACAGCCATGTCCGCCACCAGCCGGTCGACCAGGAGCGTTTTGCGCGCGCCTTCGAGACCGAGCTTGCGACGATGCGCGACCGGACCGGACCGCGCGAGGTGACCAGCATTTTTCTCGGCGGCGGCACACCGTCGCTGATGAAGCCGCAAACCGTGGCGACGGTGCTGGACGCGGTGGCGAGGAACTGGACGGTGCCCGATGGCATCGAGGTGACGCTGGAAGCCAACCCCTCTTCGGTCGAGGCCGAGCGCTTTCGCGGCTACCGGGCGGCAGGCGTCAACCGGGTGTCGCTCGGCGTGCAGGCGCTGAACGACAAGGATCTGCGGTTCCTCGGCCGGCTGCACGATGTCGATGAAGCACTGCATGCGATCGGCCTGGCGCGTGAAATCTTTCCGCGGCTGTCCTTCGACCTGATCTACGCACGGCCCGGCCAGACACCGGAAGCGTGGCAGGCCGAGCTCGAGCGGGCGATCGGCCACGCCGCCGACCATCTGTCGCTCTACCAGCTGACCATCGAGGAAGGCACGCCATTCCACGCGCTCCATGCGGCCAGGAAATTCGCCATTCCCGACAACGACCACGCCGCCGATCTCTATGCGCTGACGCAAGAGATCACCGCCGCGCATGGACTGCCGGCCTACGAGATTTCCAACCACGCCAGATCAGGTGCCGAGAGCCGGCACAATCTCACCTATTGGCGCTATGGCGAATATGTCGGCGTTGGTCCCGGAGCGCATGGCCGCTTCGTCGAGAACGGCCGCCGCGTGGTGACGATCGCCGAAAGAATGCCGGAGACCTGGGCCAATCTGGTCGAGGCCAAGGGCCATGGCATCACCGGCGGCGAGACCCTGACGCGCTCGGAAGAGGCCGACGAATTCCTGCTGATGGGGCTGAGGCTGGCCGAGGGAATCGACCTCTCCCGCTACGAGGCGTTTTCCGGCCGCGGCCTGTCGACCGCGCGGCTGTCGGTGCTGCAGGGCGAGGGGCTGGTGGCGCCGATCGGCAATGCCCGCCTGCGCGCCACGCCGGCTGGCATGATCGTGCTCGACGCCGTAGTGGCGGATCTGGCGCGGTAGAGCATGATCCCGAAAAGTGGGATCCGGTTTCGGACCAGATCATGTTCAAACTGGAAGATGGGACCCGTTGAAGAACGTCCTCTTCGTCTGCAGCCAGAACCGCTTGCGCAGCCCGACCGCGGAACAGGTGTTTTGCGGCCGCAGGGATATCGAGGTCGCATCGGCCGGTACCAACCATGATGCCGACAACCCGTTGACGCACGACCTCGTCTCCTGGGCCGACATCATCTTCGTGATGGAAAAGGCGCACCGCGCCAAACTGCAGAAGAAATTCAAGGCCAGCCTGAAGAAGGGTCGTGTGATCTGCCTCGATATTCCGGACGATTATGAATTTATGGACCCGGTCTTAGTTCGCCTTCTGGAAGCGCGCGTCTCGAAATATCTGGGTTGATGATGTGGCTGAGCGTTTTCACCGGCGCTTTCGTGAGAAGTGTCTCGGCCAATCGCGAGGTTGCGGTAGTCAAGCGTCGTGCTTGTGGCGGCGCTTGGCGTGGTCTTTCTCGGCGTCCGTCTCACCGGAGCGAGCCGGCTCGGCGTCGCCCTTATCGCGGCGGGCACGGTTTTGATCGCTTATGGGGTGTGAGGGCGCTCCATTGCGGGAGCTTTTCGTTTCAAGGCGGGTGATGAAAATGTCGAAGCGATTGGGCATCGTCTGGTCAGTGCTCCATCGTGCTACCGGTCGAAGGCTCGATTTCCAGGTTGGTTGCCTTTGAAGGACGACGCTTTCGCGGCTTTTTGGCCAGGCCCGCGCCGGCTTTGGCAGGCTGGCGCTTGTCCTTTCGCGCGGCAAAGCGCTTGCGCCCTGCATAGTAGGGTTCGAAAGCGTCCTGTATCTTGAGGCTGTCCATCCTGCTCCTCCCGAGATCAGGGGTAAATCTGCCGGGCATGGTTTCGTTCCGTACTGTGGCGAAGGCATGGCGGCCGCTTCACTTCGGCGCAGGTTTTGCAACCAGGCGTGAGCCGTGCCAAACAGGGCCGGATGCATTCAAGTGTCAGAGCTTGACAGGGGACACCGGTGGCCGGCGAGTTGGCAAAACGCAGCTATGTAATCGGCCAGACCGAGATATCAGCCCGCCCGCTCGCGCCGGCGCTCTATTTGGTGGCGACGCCGATCGGCAATCTCGCCGACATCACATTACGCGCGCTTGAAACGCTGGCCGCCGCCGATATCGTCGCCTGCGAGGATACGCGGGTCAGCCGTGTGCTGCTCGACCGCTACGGCATCCGCCGTCGCACCACTGCCTATCACGAGCACAATGCCGGGGAGGCCGGGCCGAAACTGATTGCGGCCTTGCTGGCCGGCCAGAGCGTGGCGCTGATCTCGGACGCCGGCACGCCGCTGATCTCCGATCCCGGCTACCGGCTGGTCGGCGAAGCCCTCGATCAAGGCATTCGCGTCGTGCCGATCCCCGGCCCGTCGGCGCCGCTTGCGGCGCTGACGGCCTCCGGCCTGCCCTCCGACGCGTTTCTGTTTGCCGGCTTCCTGCCGGTGAAGACCGGACAGCGGCTGACGCGGCTGGAAGCGCTCAAAACCGTGCCGGCGACGCTGATCTTCTTCGAATCACCGCGCCGGCTGGCCGAGACGCTCAGTGCCATGGTCGAGGCGCTGGGCGGCGCCCGCAAAGCTGCGATCGGCCGCGAATTGACCAAGACTTTCGAGGAAATGCGGACCGGCACCTTGCAGTCGCTCGCCGAACACTATGAGGCAGCCGACACCCCGAAGGGAGAGATCGTCATCTGCGTCGGCCCGTCGGAAGCGACCGCCGACGAGCCTGAAGACATTGATCGGCTGCTACTTTCGCTTGCCGCCGAGATGCCGGCCTCCAAGGCGGCGGCGGAAGCCGCCAAGATGACCGGCGGCCAGAAGCAGGCGCTTTACCGGCGACTGCTCGAGCTCAAGGAGACCGGGAAGAACGGGGAGATCAAGAAAGACGGCGATGGCTGAACGCCCGGTCGCCAGCCGCCGGCAGGCCTATCGGCGCGGCCACCGCAGCGAGTGGCTGGCGGCCGCGGCATTGATGGTGAAAGGCTATCGGATCCTGGCGCGCCGCCATCGCACGCGGTTCGGCGAGATCGACCTGATCGCGCGGCGCGGCGACCTGGTGCTGATCGTCGAGGTGAAGGCGCGCCGCACGCTGATGGAAGCCATGGAGGCTATCGCTTACGAGTCGGAGCGCCGCATCGAAAGCGCTGCCGATCTTTGGCTGTCGCGCCAGTCCGACTATGGACGATTGTCGGTGCGCTTCGACATGGTCGCGGTGCTGCCGTGGCGCTGGCCGGTGCATGTCGAGAATGTTTTCTACGGGCGAAACTAGCTCAGGATTCATTGATCAGCGCCAGAATGTAACAGTAGCCGCAACACTTATCGCCGGGAAGAACGTGTGGGCGCTATCGTCGCGCGCGTAACTGCTATTCGCCCATTGCTTGGGAAAGTACCGGCCCCTGTCCTTAAGAGAGAACCGCACTAGTTTAGGCGAATGGGACGTGCGCTGCAATTTTTGCTGGGCCGTCTTTGAGTAGTATTGTCGGACGTGGGCTTGAAAAGCCGACACCTTCGGGAGGAACCGATGACCAAAGCAAGTATCCAGAATATGAGGTCGCGCCGCAAGTTCCTTGGCGAGGCGGCCGTGGCAGCTGCGGCGATCGTTGCCGCGCCGAGCGTCGTCAAGGCACAGGGGCCGGTCAGCATGCGCTGGCAGAGCACATGGCCTTCCAAGGATATCTTTCACGAATTCGCGCTCGATTTCGCCAAGAAGGTCAACGACATGACCGGCGGCGACCTGAAGATCGAGGTGCTGCCGGCGGGCGCCGTGGTGCCGGCCTTCGGCCTGCTTGACGCGGTGTCGCAAGGAACGCTCGACGGCGGCCACGGCGTGGTCGTCTATCACTATGGCAAACAGTCGGCGCTGGCGCTGTGGGGTTCCGGTCCGGGCTTCGCCATGGATGCCAATATGCTGCTCGCCTGGCACAAATACGGCGGCGGCAAGGAGCTGCTCGCAAAGCTCTACGCATCCATCGGCGCCAATGTCGTTTCGTTCCTCTACGGGCCGATGCCGACACAGCCGCTCGGCTGGTTCAAGAAGCCGGTGGCGAAGGCCGAGGATCTCCAGGGCCTGAAATTCCGCACCGTCGGCATCTCGATCGACGTCTTCACCGCGCTCGGTGCCGCAGTCAACGCGCTGCCGGCCGGCGAGATCGTCGCGGCTCTGGATCGCGGCCTGATCGACGCGGCCGAGTTCAACAACGCCTCGTCCGATCGGGCCCTCGGCTTCCCGGACGTCTCCAAGATCTGCATGCTGCAAAGCTATCACCAGAATGCCGAGCAGTTCGAGATCTTGTTCAACAGGGCGAAATACGACGCCTTGCCTGACCAGATGAAGGCTATCATCACCAATGCGGTCGAGGCGGCCTCGCAGGACATGCACTGGAAGGCGATCGACCGCTATTCGAAAGACTATGTGGAGATGCAGACGACCGATAAGGTCAAATTCTACAAGACGCCGGAGGCGATCCTCAAGAAACAATTGGAGGTCTACGACGAGGTCGTGAAGAAGAAGGCGGCGGAAAACCCGGCTTTCAAGGAAATCATCCTCTCCCAGATCGCCTTTGCCGAGCGGGCAACGCGGTGGGAGCAGGACACCGTCGTCGGCCGGCGACTGGCGTTCGATCACTACTTCGGACAGGGCGGTGTGGCGAAGGAGTTCTGACCCGTGAGTTCGGGCATCACCGGGCAGCGGCCCGGTGATGCTTCTGACCAAGGTACCCGTCATCCGGGGGCGCGCATGAACGTCCAGCATTTCCTGAATACAGTCGATGCAATCAGCACGTGGGTCGGCAAGGCCGCGGCGTGGCTTATCATCGGGCTGATGACGCTGGTCTGCGTCGAGGTCTTCAAGCGCTACATCCTGAACATGCCCACGGCGTGGATATTCGACGCCAGCAACATGTTCTACGGCTCGCTGTTCATGCTCGCCGGAGCCTATGCGCTGGCGCAGAATGCACATGTGCGCGGCGACTTTCTATACAGCTCGATGCGGCCCCGCACCCAAGCCGCGCTCGATCTGTTGTTGTATGTGGTTTTCTTCCTGCCGGGGATCGCGGCCCTCGTCTATGCAGGCTACGACTATGCCGCGATTTCATGGCGGATCGGGGAGCATTCGACCGTGACAGCGGAGGGTCCGCCGATCTACCACTTCAAGTCGGTCATTCCGCTGGCCGGCGCCTTGGTGATGCTCCAGGGTGTGGCCGAGATAGTGCGCTGCATCGTCTGTCTCAGGGCCGGGCAATGGCCCAGCCGGCGCAAGGACGTTGCGGAGATCGACGTCGTGGAGGAACAGCTCGCGCTCAGCGAATATGTGGATGAAGAGACGCGCAAGACCGCGATCGAGCGCGCACAAAAGATAGACGAGCAAGCGCGCCAGCGCGGAATGGGTGGAGACCTGCAGAGTTGAGCGATCCAGCCCTCGGACTCACGATGCTCATGCTCATCGTGGTCGTCATAGTCATGGGTTTCCCGACAGCCTTCACGCTGATGGGCCTTGGCATGTTCTTCGGGTTCTACGCGTTCTACAACCCTGCGGAGCACTGGATCGACAACCGCGTCTTCGATCTGATGGTCCAGCGCACCTATGGGGCAATGACCAACGACGTCCTGATCTCCATCCCGCTTTTCGTGCTCATGGGATACGTGATGGAACGCGGGGCGCTGGTCGACAAGATGTTCTACAGCATCCAGCTTTCGTTCCGACGAGTACCGGCGTCGCTGGCCATCGCTACGCTCATTGTCTGCACCTTCTGGGGCATCGCCAGTGGCCTCGTCGGCGCCGTTGTGGTTTTGATGGGGGTGATTGCCTTCAATCCGATGCTGCGCGCCGGATACGATGTGAAGCTCGCTTCCGGCGTGATCACCGCGGGCGGCACACTGGGCATTCTGATCCCGCCGTCAGTCATGATCATCGTCTATGCGGCAGTTGCAGGCCAGTCCGTCGTGAAGCTCTACGCTGCGGCGATGTTCCCCGGTTTTTTCCTCGCCTTCCTCTATCTCGTCTACATTCTTGGCTGGGCGACAATCAGTCCGAAGATCGCCCCGCCTTTGCCGGAGAATCAAACAAAGGTTCCGGTGCCTGCGTGGATGGGAAGCCTTCAGACAGTTTACTCGCGCAACATGCTTGTTGGACTTCTTTCCGCCTTGTTCTCGCCGTCCAGGGCGATGGCGCTCGAGACGGAGAACGGACGCCTCACATATTGGGAGCTGTTCAAGAATTTCTGCGCTGCGCTGGTGCCCCTCGCCTTGACAGCACTCACCCTCCTGCTGGTGTGGTGGTATGTCGTCATCCATCCGCAGGCATCGGCCGACGTCGAAGCTCCAGAGGGATTGGAGCAGCTCGGCGCTCCGGCGGTGGAGGAACTCGGCGCACCCGCAGTGGACGCAGGGCCGGCAACCAGCTTCTACGCCACCTTCGGCATCATCGCAGCACTCGCCGCAGTGGTGCTCGTCCGTTACTACCGGAACATGACTGCCGAACGGCTCGAGGTCGTAAAGCTCCTGGTCTCGTCGGTCATGCCGCTGGCCATACTTACTGTCGTCGTGCTCGGCGTCATCCTGTTCGGAATCACGACGGCGACCGAGTCCGCGGCAGTCGGCGCCGCTGGTGCCTTTCTGCTGGCGTTACAGGCGCGAACGCTCGACTGGAAGCGCATCAAGGAAGCAGTGTTCCTGACGGCCAAGACCACAGCCATGGTTTGCTGGCTCTTTGTCGGCTCGGCGCTGTTCTCCGCCGTTTTTGCGATCCTCGGCGGCCAGGCACTTCTCGAGCAATGGGTGCTCGCGCTTGACCTGACGCCCGTGCAATTCATGATCCTGTCGCAGGCGATCATCTTCATTCTCGGCTGGCCGCTCGAATGGACCGAGATCATCATCATCTTCGTGCCGATCTTCCTACCGATGCTGACGCACTTCGACATCGATCCGGTTCTCTGGGGCGTTCTCGTTTTCGTCAATCTGCAGGCGGCGTTCCTGTCACCTCCGGTCGCGATGTCGGCCTACTATCTCAAGGGCGTTTCGCCCCCGCATGTCACGCTCAACCAGATATTCGCCGGGATGATGCCCTACATGCTGATCGTCATCCTCTGCATGGTCCTCATGTATATCTGGCCCGGCATGGCGCTTTGGCTTCCGAATTATCTTTACGGCAGCTGAGAAGACTCCGCCATTTCCGGACTTTTGCGATCGCAGCGCGAAGGTTTCTTCCCGGGGAGATAATGCCGACTTTCAAACGCCAGTTGACTTTCGGCGACAGGCGCCGATTCTCAAGGTCAAGGCGGCCTGCCGAGCAACATGCCGCCCGAACGATCAGAACGATGATCGAGAGCAGCTTTGACCCTGGTCAATCCGCCGAGCCTTGTTCTAAACGGTGTCGAGTTCGATTTCGACGCCGGTCTCCTGCACGGCGAGCATGGTGAAGATGTCCCGCTGAGGCCTCAATCGCTCGCGGTGCTGAAGCATCTGGTCGCCAACGCCAACCGTGTTGTGACCAAGGAGGAGCTCCTGGACACCGTCTGGCCCAGCATCGCGGTGACGGAAAACAGCCTTTCCCAGTGCATCAGCGAAATCAGGAAAGCCATCGGCGACGAGAAGCAGAGCCTGCTAAAGACAGTCGCGCGACGGGGATATCGCTTTGTCCCCGAAACCGAAGCGCCCGGCATACCGCACGATTCCTACCCGCAGATTTACGGCACTGCCTCTTCTGATCCGCGCGAAATTAAAGCCCGGCGCGGCCTGATGTTTGTAGTCGCTGTACTGGCGATCGCTGCCGCAGTCGCGGTGTTCATCTGGAGGCCCACATTTGAAACGGAAGTGCCGACCTCCCTGTCGATCGCGGTTCTGCCGTTCGCAAATCTCAGCGAAGCCGAGGCACAGGCTTATCTTGCCAACGGTTTCGCGGACGATCTGACGACAGAGCTGGCGCGCGTTCCCGGCCTGTTCGTGGTCTCGCGCAATGCCGCGCGTGCATATCGCGACAGCGGTCTGCCGCCGGCGAAGATCGCAAAAGAGCTCGGCGTCCGCTATCTGCTGGAGGGCTCCGTTCGACGTCTCGGCGATGAGGTGCGCATCAATGCGCATTTGGTTGATGCCTCGACTGTTGGGCAGATCTGGGCCGAGCGGTTCGAAGGTCCATTCACCGACGTGTTCAAGCTCCAGGATCAGGTGATCGGTCAAATTGTCGCCGCGCTGCAGCTGAAGCTGGTCCCGGGAAAAGCAAACCTCGCCGTGTCCGGTGATACTGACGACCCGGAAGCTTACCAGGCGTTTCGACGCGCTATCGAGGCGCGACGAAGGGATACACCATCGGGCACGGTGGAAGCATCGGGCTTCCTTCGCCAAGCCTTGGCGCTGGACGCCGATTTCGGCGCGGCGGCCGCGGAATTGGCGTGGCTCCACTGGGACGCCGACGAGGTAAGGAGGCAAGCTCTCGGGATCAGTTGGACCGAAATCGACAACGAGCTCTACGGCAGTCTGGCCATCGCTGCCGGAAATCCGTCTCCCGGTTACTATCAGCTGATTTCCGAACTTCTGGTCCGAGAGCATAGGTCCGACGAGGCGGTGGCTGCCCTGCAAAAGGCGATAGCGCTCGACCCGAGCGATTCCTGGACCTACGAAGGGCTGAGCCAGGCCCTCAACTTCAACGGCAGGCCGGCCGAGGGGCGAACCTTTCTCGATGCGGCCTTACGCGTCGATCCCGGATGGACGGAGTGGCGACACTATCAGGCTGGCTTGGCGGCGTTCGGCCAAGGCCGCTACGAGGAGGCGGTCGCGCAGCTTAAGCAGGTCGATGTCCGCTCCCCCAATCCGTGGACGAAGTTCTACGGCCTGCATGTTCTTGTCGCGGCGCTTGCGCATCTCGATCGCCTGCCGGAAGCGGCCTCGGCCCTAGGGCAGCTCCGACGCATGCTGTCGGACATGCAAGAGGGGCAGCCCAACTTGCTGATCGCGCAGCAGTTCTTCGTCTACAAGCGGCCGGAGGACATCGCTCGCCTGCTCGATGGCTTGAGGAAGGCGGGGGTTTCTGAGCTTCCCGCCGGAATGGAGCCGGAATCCGCTGAACGGATGAACGGCGTCGACATCGGGAATCTCATAATCGGACACGAGCTAACGGGACGCCAGATTCTGCCCGATGTCTTAGCCTACCATGCTGTGGTTGCGGCAGACAGCAGCGTGACCAGAACAGTTGGTGAGGAGGTCGTGACCGGTCAGATGTGGGTGCAGGGCGACAGCTTGTGCAGCGCGTATCCGCGTAAACTGACGGGCTGTGGCGCTGTGTTCCGCAACCTGAGCGGCATATCTGGAGCCAGGAACGAATACATACTTCTGTCTCGCTTCAAGCGTTACGAATTCTCGGTGACGAAGTAGCAGCAACTTCGCCGCGCCTACAGCGGCCATGAGAGATTGAGGTCCATTTCGCTCACGCCTTCGGTACCGTACGGGCCACACTGCTTCAATGCGTCAGCGAAATCCTTGGCTAAGGCCTGGAACGTCTCGGTCTGTGGCGCAACGTCGACGATTTCGATGGCACTGACTTGACCCTCGCGCGTGAAGCTGACGTGGACATCGGCGCTGAAGCTGATTCCGCGCATCGCCGTCTGCGTAGGCCAGCAGCTTGCTGCCCGTTCGAGAATGTGACGGCTCAGATCATCACCAGCGGACGCGGTGGTCGCCGCGCCGATCACGAGAATTCCCAAGATGCGGTTGATCATCTTTTATCTCCTCAGTTCGACGCCCGAACCGTGTGGGGACGGCTTGGTGGGGACGGCTTGTGAGAGAGAACGCGAGGGGTCGTTCGAAGTCATGAAATCGACGTGAAAAAGTTCTGAAGAGTGGTGAACGCAGTCGATTTTGGCTACGGAATGCACGCAAGCGGCAAGAACGATCCTGCGAGGTCGGCATGGGTCGGGGGCAGGTCTACGTTGGTCGTCCCCACCATCAACGGCATTGCTACGCCAGCGAACAAATAGAGCCTTGGGCGGTAAATTAACTGTGCCGCCTCACCCCCAGATAAACAGCGCAACCAGCCCGACGGTGCCGATGACCACCCGCCACCAGCCGAACAGCGAATAGCCGTGGCGCGAGACGTAGTTGAGCAGGAAGCGCACGACGATCAGCGCCGCGACGAAGGCCGCGATGAAACCGGCGGCGATGACGGGCAGATCGGCGCTGGTCAGCACATTGCGGTTCTTGAAGAGGTCGAAGGCGAAGGCGCCGACCATCGTCGGCATGGCGAGGAAGAAGGAGAATTCCGCAGCCGCCCGCTTGTCGACGCCCAGAAGCAGCGCGCCGACGATCGTCGAGCCGGAGCGCGACGTGCCGGGGATCAGCGAAAGGCATTGGAACAGTCCGATCTGCAGATAGAGCCTGAGCGGAAACCGCTCGACGTCGTGGTAGAACGGCTTCAGCTTGAGACGATCCACCCACAGCAGGACCACGCCGCCGATGATCAGCATGATGCAGATCAGCCTCGGCGATTCAAACAGCACCGTCTTGATGAAGTCGTGCGCCAGCGCACCGATGACGGCCGCCGGCAGGAAGGCGACGAGGATGCCGAGGACGAAATGCCGCGTCACCCGATCACGCGGCAGATCGACCAGCATCTGCCACAGACGATGGAAATAGACGCTGAGGATCGCCAGTATCGCGCCGAGCTGGATCAGGATCTCGAAGGCCTTGCCGGTCGAGTGGAAGCCGAGAAAATGGCCGGCAAGCAGGATATGGCCGGTCGACGAGACCGGAATGAACTCGGTCATGCCCTCGATCATGCCGAGCAGCAGCGCTTCGACGATGGTCTGGCTTTCCATGGCAACCTCGGCGTTCGAGTGAGAGCTTGAAGAACGGCTTGCGAAAGGGCTTGCTTGTCATGGCGCGGAACTCCTCCTATAGGTCGCAGCACCCTGACAGCCCTTTGAATCGGGGCGGCCCTCTGAATCGGGGCGGCTAAGACTTACCGGCGCAGCCGGCGATTTGCCAGTGCGCTCTATTATCGCGGGACCATGCTGACGCTTTTCCACCACCCGATGTTCGCCTCCTGCCGGTTCGTGCGCCTCGCCTTCGGCGAATATGGCGAGGAGCTGGCGCTGATCGAGGAAAAGCCGTGGACGCGGCGCAAGGAGTTCCTGGCGCTGAACCCGGCCGGCACGCTGCCGATCCTGCTCGCCGAAGGCGACGTGCCGATCGTCGGCGCCATGGTCATCGGCGAATATCTCGACGAGACGCGCGGCGTGCTCAAGCGCGACAAGCGGCTGTTCGCCGAGGATCCGATGGGGCGCGCCGAAATCCGCCGGCTGACCGACTGGTATCTCAACAAGGCCGACAGCGAGGTGACGCGGCATCTGGTGCGCGAGCGCGTGCTGAAGCCGGTCATGCCGGAAACGGCGGGCGGCGGCTCGCCCGATTCGGCAGCGATCCGTGCCGCGCGCGCCAACATCCGCCAGCACATGAAATACACCAACTGGCTGGCCGGCACCCGCCAATGGCTGGCCGGCAACAAGGTCACCTATGCCGATCTCGCGGCTGCAGCTGCGCTGTCTGTGCTCGACTATCTCGGCGAGATCGACTGGCGCGAACACGCTGCCGCGCGCGAATGGTATGCACGGGTGAAATCGCGGCCATCGTTCCGGCCGCTTTTGTCCGACCGGGTGCGCGGCCTATCGCCGGTGTCACATTATGCGGACCTCGATTTCTAAAGCGGAAAACCTGCGCGCGCTGATCGACCGCGAGGCACGGCGCGCCGGTTTCGATGCCGTCGCCGTCACCACGCCCGATGCCATTCCGCAGGCGCCGGCCCGGCTTGCCGAATTCGTCGCCGACGGTTTTCACGGCTCGATGGGCTGGATCGCCGAGACGCTCGAGCGCCGCGGCGAGCCGACAGCACTTTGGCCCGAAGTTCGCTCCATCATCGTGCTCGCCATGAACTATGGCCCCGACCACGACCCGCGCGCGGTCCTAGTGAAGCGCGACCGCGGCGCGATCTCGGTCTACGCGCAGAACCGCGATTACCACGACGTGATGAAGGGCCGGCTGAAAGAGATTGCCGGCAAGATCGTGGCGCGCGCCGGTGGCGATGTAAAAGTGTTCGTCGATACCGCCCCGGTTATGGAAAAGCCGCTGGCAGAAGCCGCCGGCCTCGGCTGGCAAGGCAAGCACACCAATCTGGTCAGCCGCGAGCACGGCTCCTGGCTGTTCCTCGGCACCATCTTCACGACGGCCGAGCTTGCACCTGACACGCCCGAGGACGATCACTGCGGCTCCTGCCGCGCCTGCCTCGACGTTTGCCCGACCGACGCCTTTCCGGCACCCTACCGGCTCGACGCGCGACGCTGCATCTCCTATCTCACCATCGAGAGCAAGGGGCCGATCCCGCACGAGTTCCGGGAAAAAATCGGTAACCGCATCTATGGCTGCGACGACTGCCTGGCCGCCTGCCCGTGGAACAAGTTTGCCCAGACTGCGTCGGAGGCAAAGCTCGTCGCCCGCGCGGACTTGCGCGAGCCGCCGCTCGCCGATCTCTTGGCGCTCGACGACGCGGCTTTCCGGTCCTTGTTCACCGGTTCGCCGATCAAGCGCATCGGCCGCGACCGCTTTGTCCGCAATGTGCTGATCGCCGCCGGCAATTCCGGCGATTTCTCGCTCGGCAAGGCCGTGCGCGCGCTGCTCGGCGATGCCTCGCCTCTGGTGCGCGGGGCGGCGGTATGGGCGCTGTCACGGCTTGTGCCGGCTTCGGAATTTGCCAAACGCGCCTCGGCCGCGTTGAAGGCAGAAAGAGACGAGGCCGTGCAAAGCGAATGGCGCCTGGCGCTGGCAAATCAAATCGAGGCGCATGCATGAGCGAGAAGCAGATCTTCATTTTCGGCGCGGGCTATTCGGGCAAGGCATTTGCCCGCGCCAACAAGGATGCCGGCACGATCCTTGGCACGACACGCGCGCCGGAGAAATTCGAAGCGTTGCGGCAAGCCGGGATCCAGCCGCTGCTTTTCGATGGCGCGCTGACGCCCGAAATCCGTGACGCGCTCGAGAAAACAACCCATCTCGTCGTCTCGGTGGCGCCGGAAGAGGCCGGCGACCCGGTGTTGAATGCGGCGCGCGAGACAATTAGGACGGAGATGCCGGCGCTGAAATGGATCGCCTATCTCTCCACCGTCGGCGTCTATGGCGACCATGGCGGCGGCTGGGTGGACGAGACCGCCGAATGCCGGCCGGTGTCGAAGCGCTCGATGATGCGTGTCGCCGCCGAGCGGGACTGGCTGAGACTGGGTCGGGACATCGGCCGGCCGGTGGCGATCCTGCGGCTTTCCGGCATTTACGGACCGGGCCGCAATGCCTTGGTCAATCTAGAAAACGGCACCGCGCGGCGGCTGATCAAGCCGGGCCAGGTGTTCAACCGCATCCATTGCGACGACATTGCCGGGGCGCTTTGGCACTTAATCGAAGACAATCGCGGCGGCATCTTCAACGTCACCGACGACCTGCCAGCGCCGCCGCAGGATGTCGTCGCCTATGCCGCCGGGCTGATGGGCGTCACACCGCCGCCCGAAATTCCGTTCGAGACCGCGCAACTTTCGCCCATGGCGCGGTCCTTCTATGGCGAGAACAAGCGTGTCGCCAACACGGCGATCAAGGCTGCCGGCTATCGCTTTCGCTTTCCCGACTACCGCTCGGCCTTCGACCAAATGTGGTCTGACGGCAGATGGCGCGACGGCGAGGCGCGCAGCCCGATGCGGTCGTGATCGAAACCTTACGCCGGGCATGATATGATTCGACTTAAATTCGCAGAGGGGTTCTGCTTCATGAAACTGTTGAAGCAATCATTGCCCGGCAGAGCATTGCTGCTAAAGCGCGCCGCGACGCGCTTTAGATCTCTGTTTATGCCTGTCGTTGTCCCAAAGCCGCTGCGCACCCTCGGTTCAAGCCCGAGGGCATGCTTTGGGCGACATGCATTAGCAGCGCTCGCCGTCCTCGCCCTGGCGGGGCTTGCGGCGCGACCTGCCGCCGCCGAAGGCCTGGCGAAAGACCTGTTCGGCGCCAAAAAGCTGCCGGCCGTGGCTGCGCCGCAATCGATCGGCTTTTATTCCAAGGGCTGCTTTGCCGGCGGCGTCGCCATCCCCATGGACGGCCCGAAATGGGAGGTGATGCGGCCTTCGCGCAACCGTCGCTGGGGCCATCCGACGATGATCGCGCTGATCGAGAAACTGTCGCGCGACGCCGCGGCCGACGGTTGGCCCGGCCTGCTGGTCGGCGACATTTCGCAGCCGCGCGGCGGGCCGATGCTAACCGGCCATGCCTCGCACCAGATCGGCCTCGACGCCGACATCTGGCTGACGCCGATGCCCGACCGCAAGCTTTCGATCGACCAACGCGAGAACATGAGCGCTACCTTGCTTGTCGATGAAAAGACCCATCTGGTGAAGGATGCGCTCTGGGTGCCGGCGCATATGCGACTCCTAAAGCGCGCAGCAAGCTACGCGGAAGTCGAGCGTATCCTGGTCAATCCCGGCATCAAGAAGAAGCTCTGCGACACGGTGAAAGGGGACCGCGCATGGCTTCGCAAGGTCAGGCCGTTCTGGGGCCACGACTATCACTTCCACATCCGCATCGGCTGCCAGCCCGGCTCGCCCAATTGCAAAGCGCAGGAAAACACGGCGCCCGGCGACGGCTGCGACCAGTCGCTGGCATGGTGGTTCACCGAGGAACCGTGGCGCCCCAACAAGAACCCGGACAGGCCGAAAGCGCGCGACGTGATGACCATGGCGAGCCTGCCCGCGGCATGCCAGGCCGTGCTCGACGGGCCAGAACCGGCTTCGGCGGAGGCGGTCACCTATTATGGCGACGGCGTGCCGGTCGCGGCTGCACCCGCTCTCACGGTGGCTCCGGCGCCGGCGCGGGCATCCGTAAGCGGCGCGGCAGCGCTTCCGGCCTCGATCAACGCGTTCGCGGCAACGCCCGAGATCGGCATTCCATTGCCGCGACCGCGGCCGGGGAACTGACGCGATATCGGGGAAGGCGGTCGAGGAGTGCAGCGATCCGGGTTGTCGGCACGCACGCCTTCGTCCCCGGTTCGGTCTGACCTGAATCTGGGTCGCCTCATTTCGAAAACCGATTTCCCTTTCCCAGGTCATGCGCTAGTCAACAAAAGAACGGCGGAACGCCACTGGGAACCGGGACGGACAAGAGCATGCCAGACGACGACACAGCGCTGCAGTTTCCGGTCCTGATCGGCGACATAGGCGGCACCAATGCGCGCTTTTCGATCGTGCTCGACGCGAACTCGGAACCAACCGAGCCGCAGATCGTCCAGACCGCCAACTTCAACACCATCGACGACGCGATCCAGGCAGCGGTGCTCGTCCGCTCGCCGGTCCGGCCCAACTCCGCCGTGCTGGCGGTGGCCGGCCCGGTCGACAGCGACGAGATCCCGCTCACCAATTGCCCGTGGATCGTCAAGCCGAGAAAGATGTTTGCCAGCCTCGGCCTCAGCGACGTCGTGGTGCTCAATGATTTCGAGGCGCAGGCGCTGGCCGTCGTGGCGCTTGGCGAAGAGCATATGGAAAAGATCGGCGGCGATGCGCCGGAGCCCAACGCCGGACGGGTGGTGCTCGGTCCCGGAACCGGGCTTGGCGTCGCCGGCCTGGTCCACGCGCTGAA
The DNA here is from genome assembly GCF_004022765.1 of Mesorhizobium sp. M6A.T.Cr.TU.014.01.1.1. Classification (NCBI taxonomy): domain Bacteria; kingdom Pseudomonadati; phylum Pseudomonadota; class Alphaproteobacteria; order Hyphomicrobiales; family Phyllobacteriaceae; genus Mesorhizobium; species Mesorhizobium sp. M6A.T.Cr.TU.014.01.1.1. The sequence continues at coordinate 81,583 of NZ_RZPG01000021.1, read as the reverse complement.
CCATTGGATTCCGGTGCCCGGTGAGGGAGGGCACATGGACATCGGACCGCGCTCGCCGCGCGATTTCCAGGTCTTTCCGCATATCGAGAAGCTCGACGGCAGAATCTCCGGCGAACAGATCCTGTCCGGACGCGGCCTCGTCAATGCCTACCGGGCGGTGGCCAAGGCGGACGGCAAGCCGACGCCTTTCACCACGCCGGCCGAGGTCACCGCCGCGGCGCTGGCCAAGTCAGATCCGGTGGCCGAGGAAGCGCTGTCGATGTTCGTCACGTGCCTGGGGCGCACTGCCGGCGACCTTGCGCTGGTGTTCATGAGCCGCGGCGGCGTCTTCCTGACTGGCGGCATCGCCCAGAAAATCCTGCCGGCGCTGAAAACGGGCGAGTTCCGCGCCGCCTTCGAGGACAAGGCGCCGCATAGCGAGATGATGCGCACCATGCCCGTCTATGTGATCACCCATCCGCTGGCAGCGCTTTCCGGTCTTGCCGCCTATGCCAGAAACCCGTCGCTGTTCGGCGTCCAGACGGCGGGGCGACGCTGGCGGGTTTAGGTGACGCCCTGAGCCGCGATGAAGTTTTGCCGGCCTCGGCCATAGGCAAGCCGCCACCGGGGCGCTAAGAGGATTGCCGAATTAGTCCGGCCGCGAGGCCGAAACCGACATCACGGAACGATCCCGACTTGAACCAGCCGTCCAACCACCAAGCCAAGGCCCGGCCCGGCGAGATCGTGGCGGTGGTCCGCCGCATCATCGCCGAGAACAGCCGCGAGTATCGCTGGTATTATGCTCTGGCCGTTCTGTGCCTGGTGATAGTTGCAGCTACGACCGCCTTCACCGCCTGGATCATGAAGGACGTGGTCGACCAGATCTTCTACGAGCAGCGCGGCGATCTCATCGCGCTGATCTGCTTGTTGATCCTGGGCGCATTCATGCTGCGCGGGCTGGCCACTTACGGCCAGGCGGTGACGCTGGCCAGGATCGGCAACAATCTGGTGGCGCGCTACCAGCGCCGCATCTTCGCTCATCTGATGAAGCTCGGCGTCGGTTTCTTCAACGACACGCGCTCGGGGCGGCTGGCCGCCCAGATCAACGAGAACGTCAACGGCATCCGCGACCTGCTCTCGATGACGCTGACGTCATTGGCACGCGACGCCGTATCGCTGGTCGCGCTGATCGGCGTCATGATCTGGCAGGATCCGATGCTGTCCCTGATGTCGCTGCTGGTCGGGCCGCCGCTGATCTACACGGTCGTCTACCTGACCCGCAGAATACGACGCGCCACGCGCGAAGCGGTGCAGATCAACTCGCGGCTGATCGGCGCCATGCAGGAAGCAACGCAAGGCATCGCCATCGTCAAGGCGTTCACGCTGGAAGACGAGCTGTCGCGTCGCATCAGCGATCTTGTCACCGGCGCCGAGCAGCGGGCAAACCGCATCGCGCGCGTGTCGGAACGGTTGACGCCGATCTCGGACATGCTGGCCGGCTTCGCCGTCGCCGGCGTCATCGCCTATTCCGGCTACCGGGCAGCCGTCAGCGGCCAGCCGCCTGGCGCGGTCTTTTCCTTCATCACGGCGCTGATGCTCGCCTACGACCCGGCCCGGCGGCTGGCGCGCATGCAGGTCGGCATGGAACGGGCGCTGGTCAATGCGCGCATGATCTACGAGCTGCTCGACCTCGAGCCGCAACAGGGCGACGCGCCCGGAGCGGTCGAAGCGAAGATCACCAGGGGCGAGGTGCGCTTCAACAATGTGTCGTTCGGCTATGTCGCCGACGCGCCGGTGCTGCAGGATCTCAGCTTCGTCGCCGCTGCCGGCAAGATGACGGCCATCGTCGGCGCCTCGGGCGCCGGCAAGTCGACGCTGGTGGCGCTGCTGCAGCGCTTCCATGATGTCGAAGCGGGTAGCATCGAGGTCGACGGCCAGGACATTTTAGAGATGACCAAGCAGTCGCTGCGCAGCTCCATCGCCTATGTCTCGCAGCAGCCCTATCTGTTCGAAGGCACCATTCGCGACAACATCCGCTACGGGCGGCTCGCCGCCAGCGACGCCGAGATCGAACTGGCCGCGCAGCAAGCCGAGGCCGACGGCTTCATCCGCCAGCAGCCGCAAGGCTATGACACCCCTGTCGGTGAAGGCGGCGTGACGCTGTCGGGCGGCCAGCGCCAGCGTCTGTCGATCGCCCGCGCCATCGTGCGGCAGGCGCCGATCCTGCTGCTCGACGAGGCGACCTCGGCGCTCGACAACGAGGCGGAAGCGCGCGTCCAGCAGGCGCTGACCCAGGTGACGGAAGGGCGCACGACCATCGTCATCGCGCATCGGCTGTCGACCGTGGTCAATGCCGACCACATCGTCGTCATGGAACAGGGGCGGCTGGTCGAGCAAGGCACGCATGCATCGCTGATGGCCGACCCGCACAGCGTCTATGCCCGCTTTCACCGGGTGCAGGGCAACAAGGGGCTGGGGCTTGTCGACGACGGCAAGCCAATCCAAACTTCGGTGCGCCGCGCGAAAAAGGCGGTCGGGAGAACTTTATGAGCGGTACGGCCACAAACGATCCCCCCGTCAATGAAATGGGCCTGGTGGTGGTCGGCGCCGCCGGCCGGATGGGCCAGGCGCTGATCCGCGCCATTCACACGATACCGGGCGCACGCGTCGCCGGCGCGATCGAGCGGGCCGGCTCGCCCCATCTCGGCAAGGATGCCGGCGAGCTTGCCGGCATCGGCAATATCGGCGTGGCGATCGGCGACGACCCGCTGCCGGCCTTCGCCAAGGCCGACGGCGTGCTCGATTTCACGAGCCCGGCAGCGACGGTCGAATTCGCCGGCTACGCGGCGCAGGCGCGCATCGTCCATGTCATCGGCACCACCGGCTGCTCGGCGGACGACAATGCCAAGATAGAGGCGGCGGCGCGCCACGCGACGGTGGTCAAGTCAGGCAATATGAGCCTCGGCGTCAATCTGCTGGCGGTGCTGGTCGAGCAGGCGGCGCGCGCGCTCGACGCCGACGATTTCGACATCGAGATCCTGGAAATGCATCACCGGCACAAGGTCGACGCGCCGTCGGGCACGGCGCTGCTGCTCGGCGAAGCCGCTGCCGTCGGGCGCGGCATCGATCTTGACGGGAACAGCGTGCGGTCGCGCGACGGCCACACCGGCGTGCGAAAGACCGGCTCGATCGGTTTTGCCACGCTGCGCGGCGGCTCGGTGGTCGGCGACCACTCCGTGGTGCTGGCCGGCACCGGCGAGCGCATCACGCTCGCCCATCACGCCGAGGACCGGGCGATCTTCGCTCGCGGCGCGGTCAAGGCCGCACTGTGGGCGCGCGGCAGGAAGCCGGGACTGTATTCGATGCGGGACGTGCTCGGACTCGCCTGAGACGATCTGATCCACAAACTGAAGGAGCAAAAATGTCGGGAACTCTCGTGCTCGTGCGCCATGGCCAGAGCGAATGGAACCTGAAGAACCTCTTCACCGGCTGGCGCGACGTTGACCTGACCGAGCTGGGCCACGCCGAGGCCAAGGAGGCGGGCGCCAAGCTGAAGGCGCGCGGCATGAAATTCGACATCGCCTTCACGTCGTCGCTGATCAGGGCGCAGAAGACCTGCCAGCACATTCTCGACGCGGTCGGCCAGAGCGATCTCGAGACCATCCGCGACCAGGCGCTGAACGAGCGCGACTATGGCGACCTCTCCGGCCTCAACAAGGACGATGCGCGCAAGAAATGGGGCGAGGAGCAGGTGCATGTCTGGCGCCGCTCCTACGACGTGCCGCCGCCCGGCGGCGAAAGCCTGAAGGACACCGGCGCGCGCGTCTGGCCCTATTATCTGCACGACCTGCAGCCGCATGTGCTGCGCGGCGGCACCGTGCTGGTGGCGGCGCACGGCAATTCGCTGCGTGCGCTGATCATGGCGCTGGACGGCAAGTCGGGCGAGGAGATCGTCAAACTGGAGCTCGGCACCGGCGTGCCGGTCATCTACAAGCTCAACGCCGATTCGACCGTGGCATCCAAGGAAGTGCTGGAGAACTGAGCCGGCGAGTGCGTTTCAAAAAAGCGCGTTGACACTCACCGTTTGCCCGCCTAAAGAGCCCGCACCAGCCCAGATGGCGGAATTGGTAGACGCGCACGGTTCAGGTCCGTGTTCCGCAAGGAGTGGAGGTTCGAGTCCTCTTCTGGGCACCAAATCCCTTTGTAAGTTCTTGATTTCCCGGAAACTGCGGTTTCCGGGCCGTCGGCTGCACATGACCTTGCGAATGACCTCACCCAACAAGGTGTCCTAGCACGCCCTACAGTTCGTAAGGCGTGTGCCCGCGGACAACTTGAAAGTTGGCGCGCGACCCCCGGTTGTAAGCATCTTCCCATACGGTATGTCATCGAGTAGCGTGCAGGAGCGGCATGTGACGGCGCCCCCTTTGGCGAATGCATTGTCGCACCTTCAGCAGTTGCCGTCGGAAGATGGGGCTGCTGTCACAACCCGGTGCTTGCCGTGACAAGTCGTTCCCGTCCCGGTTCGTTTCAGCACCGAAGCGAGGGGGGAAGAAATGCACGACCGATTTCGGCAGTGTCTGCGGAAAATGTCGCTGGCGGCATTGACGATGCTGGCGGTCCCGGCCCAAGCGGCTGATCTCGTCATTGCAATGCCGAACTGGCCGTCGGGCCAGGCGACGGCAAACATTCTCAAGGTCAGCCTGAAGGAACATTTCGGGCTCGATGCCGATGTGCGCGAGATGGGGACGCTTATCGCCTTTGCCGGCCTCGATTCGGGCGAGGTGGATATTCATCCCGAAATGTGGCTGCCCAACCTCGACAACATGGTGAAGAAGTATGTGGACGGTGCCGGCACGGTAGCCATCAGTCCCATCGGTGTGCCGGCGTGGCAAGGCATATGCGCTACCCGCAAAACTGCCGACAAGTTTGGCATTCGCGACATTTCGGACCTCACCGACCCGCGCAAAACTGCCGCGTTGGACACTGATCGGGACGGACATGGGGAACTGTGGATTGGCGCGGAGGGTTGGTCCTCGACGGCTATCGAGCGTGTCCGCGCCAACAGCTATGGCTATGCCAAGACAATGACATTGCTGGAGACGCCGGAGGATGTCGGAATGGCGGCTGTCGATGCCGCGGTCGCTACGGCTCATCCGATGGTGTTTGCCTGCTACGCGCCGCATCACGTGTTTGAGCTGCACGACATTGTCCGGCTTACCGAGCCGCCTTTTGACCCGGCAAAGTGGAAGATCGTGCTGCCTTCCGAGGACCCGCTCTGGGTCTCGAAGTCCAGCGCGCCAGTGTCATGGGATACCGCACATTTCCATATCGCTTACGCCACCTCACTGCGCAAAAAATATCCGAAGGTGGTCGAGTTCCTGGAACGGGTCGCGCTCAAGCCCGAAGACGCCGCGAAGATGAGTTATGCGCTCCAAGTGGAGCGTCAGGATCCTTACGAGTACGCCAAACAATGGGTTGCTGCACAGGGCGCTCGGGTGAACGGGTGGGCAAATCCATGAACGGCAAGCTGATGATCGCGGGATGCGCCATTCTCCAGCGTCGCTCCCTGACGGCAATTGTCGCGGCAGCGTTCGGTCTTGTCGCAGTGGCGGCGCTGGCTGCGGGAACACAGGTTTTCGATCCGAAAACCCGCAAATGGGTGGACTACGACCGCAGCAAGGCACGCAAATACTATGCCGCGCACAATGAAGTGCCGGAGGCGTTTCGGCCGCAGATGGTCAAGTTCCGCACCGCGGAAGTGCCCGGCACGATCATCATCGATGGCAACCAGCATTTTCTCTATCTTGTGCAGCCCGGTCAGCGGGCCATGCGCTACGGTATCGGCGTCGGCCGGGAGGGATTTGGATGGGCCGGAATCGTGCGCGTCGGCCGCATGGCGGAATGGCCGACCTGGACACCCCCGGCCGAAATGATCGCTCGTGATCCGAATGCGGTCAAACATGCGGGAGGCATGCCGGGAGGACCGGACAACCCGCTTGGCGCCAGGGCGCTCTATCTGTATGAGCGCGACCAGGACACGATCTACCGGATACACGGCACGCCGGAGCCCTGGACGATCGGGCTCGACGTGTCATCAGGGTGCATCCGGATGAGGAACGACGACATCACCGATCTCGCATCGCGCGTCAAGGTTGGAGCCAAGGTCATCGTTCTCATGCAGGGGGCGGCACTTTACAAGGGTGTGTAAGGCCGGGAAGCGGCATTCGGAGAGGGACCAAGCAATGTCGGCAAAACATGCAGTGAGAACGTCGATCCGGGCAACAGCAATTGGATTTTTGGTGGGAACACTGAGCGCTTGCGTCAGCGCCCCGCCGCCGCCTCCCCAGGAACAGATGTCCAGGACCAAGGTCGAGACGGCCCCGGCGGACCTTCAGCTTCTTTGCGCCGACGCGGCCGCCAAGGCGAGCGGCGTCGACAGCACGAAGATACTTCCGGTTTCGTCGAGCAAGATCGATCCCCAAACCTATCAGGTCGAGCTCGATGCCGGCGGCAAGAAGACAAGCTGCCTTGTCGATACCGAAGGCAATGTCAAATCGGTTCAGCCTGCCTGATCCGCTCTGGTCGAGGAATTTTTGGGCGATCTGACGATTGCCGCGAACCTGGCGTCGACTTCGGACATGACGATGTTGGTAGCGATCAGCCGTGATGAAGCCCGGCCGACCGCAGCTTGCCTCAACCGAGTTGCATCATCGTGATTGGCAGGTTCGGGCATCCGCTGTACCATTTCCTACGCCGGTCGCCGACACAGCGTGTTCCGGCAAGGGAGAAACGTCCATGTTCCGATCAATTTCGCTTGCGGTCTTCCTGGCGGTCGTTCCTGCGACAGCCTTTGCAAACTCATGCCCGACCATCATGGCCGCGATCGACGCGGCGTTGCCGACCGCCACCCTCTCCGAGGCCGATAAGACCAAAGTCAAGGAACTGCGCGCCCAAGGCGAGACATTGCACGCCGCCGGCGATCATGCAGGATCAGAGGCTGCGCTCAACCAAGCCAAGACGATGCTCGGCATATAGCTGCAACGAACGCTGCTTTCCTGGCCGATTTTCTTGGCCGGCTGCCGGGCTTTTGTTCGGTTTTTGGCCGGCGAGGATCGTGGCCCCGACCGGTTGAACCAAGCCCGACCTGGATGGGATCAGCCCAGCCCAATGCGCTTTGCGCCTTGCCGGAACATGGCCTCGGCGTCGGGCTCGAAGCGGAAGGTGCCGATAAAATCGTCGGCGCAGTATTTTGGCAGCGTCTTGCGCAGCGCGGCGGAAAAGTTTCGCGCTTCGTCAAGCCGCCCCGCCAGCGCAAGGCAGTGCGCGGCGATCGCCAGTCAGTTGCTTGGCAATCCAAAAAGCCTTCCGGCGGGCACGACGTCATTGATCCCGGCGAGCCGCAGACAATGCCAGGCCATGGCGTGGTTGCTGGACGTGACCGGCACGCCGATGCGCTGCTCGAGCCCGGCTGCCGCTTCGGCGATGCGCAGGCTGGTGCATGATACGAAGACCGCGTCCACTCCCGGCGTGGCAGCCATCCGCTTGGCCGCGGCTCCGATCGCTGTGACCGAGATGCGGGCGGCATCGCGATCGTCGCGCCGGTCGAAGGTCGCGACGGCTGATATGTCGACGCCGCGCCCGCTGAAATAGGCGACGAGGTTTTCATTGATCTGCGGCGCGTAGGGCGTCAGCAGGCCGATGCCTTTGACATCGAGAGCCTTGAACGCCGCAAGTGCGGCGGTGACGGGTGTGGTACAGGCGACATTTGGCCGTGCCTTCCTGATCTCCGCGAAAACCGCCTCTTCGCCGAGCGTCATCGTCGCCGAGGTACAGCCGAAGGCAACGACGTCCAGGGGAATGCTCGGCAAGATGAGATCGACGGCCGGCGCGATCCTGGGGCCGATGGCGCGCAAGGTGTCGGTGGTTATGTCGTTGTCGCTGAAGACGCGGGATTCGTAGAAGGCGACACCGGGCTGGCGCACGAGCGCGCGGAATTCATGCTCCAGGGTCTGATCCGTGGCCAGCACCACAAGGCCGATCGCCGCGCGTGACGCCAGACCGCCGTCGAGTTCCGATGGCAGCACGCCGAGGTCAATCGGTCCGGAAGACGCTAGGCGCGTGGCGGCGAGGTTGAGAGACATGACGGCGTCGAGAGACATGGCATTCCCCTTCAAAGTCGGTTCAAAAGACCATCCATTGGAATGGCCGGCGCCCGGTCGGCGATCAGATCGGCGGTGATCCGGGCCGACCCGTGCGACATGGTCCAGCCGATGTGGCCGTGCCCCGTGTTGAGGAAGAGGTTGCGCAAGCGTTGCCGTCCGAAGGCGGGAAGATTGTTCGGCGTCATGGGCCTCAGACCCGCCCACATTTCCGCGCGATGGTAGTCGGCGCCCTCGGGGTAGAGGTCCTCGGCAACCCCTTTCATGAAGGCGAAATCGGCGGGCTTATGGCTGGTGTCGTAGCCGGCGAACTCCGCCGTTGCGGTGACGCGGATGCGGTCGCCGAAGCGCGAGATGGCAACCAGATTGTGCTCGTCGACGGAGGCGATGGTCGGCGGCAGCGGACGATTGCCGATCGGGATCGTCAGCGAATAGCCCTTGATCGGGTAGATCGGCAGTCGAATGCCGATCTTTCTTGCCAGAACAGGACTGTGGCTCCGAGCGCAAGCACATAGGCATCACCCTTGAAAGGCTCTTTGTCGGTGAGCACCTGCGCGACAGCGTCGCCGGTCGTTTCGATACCGGTGATCTTCGTGCCCGTGTGGATGGCGCCGCCGCGGGCGATAATCTTGGCGGCGAGGGCCCTGGTGAACTTTGCCGGGTCGCCGGTCTCGTCGGTCGGGCAATAGATGCCGCCGGCAATCTTGTCCTTGGCGGACGCCAGAGACGGATCGAGCGCGACGATCGCGTCTCTGTCGAGCACCTTGATCTCTTGTCCGTCCGACTGCAGCAGCTTCATATGCTCGACACCATTGTCGAGCGCCTGCTGGCTGCGGTGGAAATAGACGATGCCGCGATCGTTACGGTCGTAGTCGATTTGCTCGTCGGCAACGACCTCGCGCAGCACTGCCTGCGAGTAGGCGGCGAGGCGATGCTTGAGCAGCGTGTTGCGCCGCGCCTTGGCGGCCGTGCATTCCATGAGAAACAACCAGGACCACGTATAGAGCCGCGGATCCGCCGAGAACTTGAAGCGCAGCGCCTGGTCCTTGAGCACCAGCGATTTCAGCAAGGTTATCGGCGCCTTGGGGGACGACCAGACAAAGGAATGGCCTGGCGCGATCATACCGGCATTGCCCCAACTCGTTTCAGCGGCGACCTGCGCATTGCGTTCAATGAGCGCGACGTCGTGACCGTCCCTTTGGAGTTGATAGGCTGTCGTGACACCAACGACGCCGCCACCCAGCACCACTATGCGCATGCCTGCCATAATCCGCGATGAGATCACAAAGTGAGTACACTTTAGAAGGTTGGTTTGGAATTCACAAGAGGCCTGAAGAGATGGGCGAGGCGACGAAGCTGCCGATCTCCCCCATGCGGGGGAGATCGGCTGTTCCGCCGCTCACGCTCGTTCCGCCTCGCTGTGTTCCTCTTCCCCGCTCTCCGCGATGGTCCTCCTACGCGGTAGTGCCGAAAAAGATCCGCGCTAAGCCACGCGCGGCCACCTCCATTGCATGCGCCGAACTCAGCGTGATGTGCTTTTCGACCAGGGCTGCCCCGCCCGCGGCATCGCGACGGCGCAGGGCATCAATGATCGCTTCATGCTCCTGGTAGCTGTGGCTGCGGCGCGGCATGGACTCCAGATCGATGCGCCGGAAAAAGCGAATCCGCGAACATAGGCCATCGAGCGCGTTGACCATCTGCACATTCTTCGACAATTGCGTCAGGGCCATGTGGAAACTTTCATCGGCAACGGCAACCTTCGCCCACGACCCTTCCCCCTCCAGGCTGCTATGCTTTGTCCATGCGTCGACCGTCGCCTGGATTTCGGTGTCGGTTGCCCGCTCACAGGCCAGGACGAATGCGGCCCGCTCGATCGCCGCGCGAAGTTCGTAGAGATCGCGCACGGCTTCCGGCGTGAGTTCGCGGGCATAAAATCCCTTGTTCGGAACGGATGCCACGAAGCCGTCGCGCTGCAATCTGTTGAGAGCCGCGCGCACCGGCGTGCGACTTACGCCAAGTTCAGTCGCGAGTTCGACCTCGTTGATCTTCTCTCCCGGCCGGAAACGATAGTCGATCGCGAATTCCTTGATCGCCGCGTAGACCCGATCGACACTGTCGGCAGCGCGGACGATGCGCTCTCGCTCCTTTGCGCGCGTTTGGACTTTTACCCCGTTATTGACGTCATTCCTGGGGTTCGTTGTCATCCTGTCCTCATGCCTTCGCACGCAGCTGAAGCACGCGTCTGAAGAGGCCCATGCGACGCGCTTTATTTTTTGTATGCATGTCATTACCCCTTTTGGGCGACATGCATTAGCCTCCCGAGAAGGTCAGCTCCCATAAGATACATAGCTGGGTCGTAAAGTGTACTCAGTTATCCGCACCGAGGAAGGCCGGGCGAGGATCGCGGCCACGATCGGTTGTAGTGTCAGACGGAGGCATGGCTCGGGCTCATTCGCTTCACAAGCACCATCCCGACCTGGGATGGATCAGCCCAGCCCAATCCTTCTCGCCCCTTGCCGGAACATGGCCTCGGCGTCCGGCTCGAAGCGGAAGGTGCCGATAAAATCATCGGCGCAGTAGTTCGGCAGCGTCTTGCGCAGCGCGGCGGAAAAGTTTCGCGCTTCGTCAAGCCGTCCCGCCAGCGCAAGGCAATGGGCGGCGATCGCCAGGATGATGGCATGAGCATTGGGACGGGCGGCGGCTTTCAGCGCCCATTCGGCGGCCTCGTCGAACTGGCCGAGCCGGACATGCGCCATCGCCCTGGCCCCCAGCATGCCGAACAGCAGCGGATCGAACGGGCTCAGATGGCGCGAATGGTCGGATGAACCGATCGCCGCTTTTGGGTCACCCGACTGCGAGTGTACAAACGAAAGTGCGTAGTGGCCAAGCGCGAAGTTCGGGCTGAGGTCGACGGCCCGCTCCAACTCGATGAGGGATCCGTCCTGCTCGCCGCGCAGCCACAGAGCCCGGCCCATGGCCCAGTGGGCGGCCGGATTGTGGTCATCGACCAGAAGACTTTGGCCGGCGGTTTCGAAGGCCAGCGCGCTTTCCCTGTCGCGGTCTCCCCAGCGCTGAAAGGCGTTTTGCCAATGGGTGAAGGACAGGCCGGCATAGGCACGGGCAAAGGTCGGATCGAGCTTCAGGGCCATGCCGAAGAAATGCCGGGCCTGTTCGTTTTCCGTGCGGGTGAAGCGATACATGTGCCAGAGGCCGCGATGGTAAGCCTCCCAGGCATTCAGCGAGTTGGGCGCTTTCAGCAAAGCGCGGTTGCGCTCGACCATCTCGATTTCGGCCGAGATCGACGAGACAATGCTGTTGCCGATATCGTCGAGGACGGCAAAGATATCGTCGGGCTTGCGCTCGAACGTCTCGGCCCAGACGATCCTGACCGTGCGAATCTCGACAAGTTCGACTGAGACCACGACGCGGCCTGCCTGGCTGCGCACGGTGCCGGTGGCGACATAGTCGACGTTAAGCCGCCGGCCGGCGTCTTCGGGCGCGATGTTTTTTTCCGCCAGCGCAAAGACCGAGCCGCGGGCGATGACGAAGAAGTCCCTGAGCTTGGCCAAACGGGTGATGATGTCGTGGGTGAGGCCGTCGGCTAATCCACCGCGAGAGGGGCCACCGCGAGCACTGCCGATGCCGGCTTCCTCGATGAAAGGCATCACGGCAAGCGAAGCCTTCTGCGATGCAGCAGTATCGGGATGGGGAAGCACAATCGACGCCTGGGGGGCCGCGGGCAGAAGTGCCGGTCGCGCCCAGAGCGTCGCGGCAGGTCGTTCGCTGCGGATCGTCCGCCATGCCTCACGAACGGGACTGAAATCCAGATCCTCCGAAGCAAACAGCTGCTCCGCGGAAGCGAGATGTTCCTCGCACGCGCCGATCTGGCCGCGCCGTGCAAGCCCTGCCAGAAGAGCCGCATGCGCGCGCCCGTCGAACGGATTAAGTTCCACCCACTTTTCCAGATGCGGAGAGGTTTCGTCGGCATCTGCCGGGAGATTGTTGACGAGATGTTCCAGGATGGCGGCATGGCATGATCTGAACCGGCGGCGTTGCGCGATCAGCCAGCTGTTGAAATGCGGGCTGCGGTCGATCTCCAGCCCGTCGAGGAAATCGCCGACGAACAGGCCGGACAAGACCTGCAGCCGCTCCAGATCGAGCGTCTCGATTCCTTCAGCGGCGGCCGAGGCAATATCGATCGCGTCGACGAGACTGCCGTTGAGATCAAGCGCGACCGTATCGCCAGACGTCTCGATCCTGGCGGGGTCGTCGAGAATGCTTCTGAGCTTGCTGAGGCACCAGCGAAGCTCGCCCCTCGGATCGTTCGGCACGTCCCACAAGAGCTCGCACAGACGGCTGCGTCCGACGGCATGCGGCGCTAGCGCCAGATAGGCGAAGAGCGCGTGCAGCTTGCGCGATGCCGGCAGTTGCACGACGGCACCGTCGCGCATGATCGTCAGCGGCCCGAGCAGCCGCACGGACAGCCCGGCCGTTGCGCCGCCCAGGCTCGATCGAGCGGATTCCACGTGCGTTTCCACGCTTGCTCCCACGCTGGCCTATCGCCCTCTGCTTTATCATTGAAAGCGATAGAGTGCATCCGGCAACGAATTTTCCGCGCCGGACGCCACTGCCGCTTTCCGAGCCGCATTGCCGGCAAAGGCACCTTACCGCGGTAAGGTCTCGAAACCTCGCCGCCCAAGCCGCCGGTTTGTAACCGGCTCGTGACGACAACTCGTGACAATAACAAAAAGAGGAGAACAGCCATGTTGTATCAGCAAAAAATCAGGACCACGGCCGGCCGCGGCCGCCTGTTCGACAGTATTCTCGACACCGTCGGCGATACGCCGGTGATCAGGATCAACAATCTCGGCCCCGATGGTGTGACGATCTATGTGAAGGCCGAGTTCTTCAATCCGGCGGCGTCGGTGAAGGACCGGCTGGCGCTCAACATCATCGAGGAGGGTGAGCGCAGCGGCGCCCTGAAGCCGGGCCAGACCGTCGTCGAGGCGACCAGCGGCAACACCGGCATCGGGCTGGCCATGGTCTGCGCGCAGAAGGGCTATCCGCTGGTGGTGACGATGGCCGACAGTTTCTCCATCGAGCGCCGCAAGCTGATGCGCATGCTGGGCGCCAAGGTGGTGCTGACGCCGCGCGCCCAGAAGGGTTTTGGCATGTACAACAAGGCGGTGGAACTGGCCGAGGCCAATGGCTGGTTCCTGGCCCGCCAGTTCGAGACCAAGGCCAATGCCGCCATTCACGAGGCGACGACGGCGCGCGAGATCATCAACGACTTTGCCGGATCGCGGCTCGACTGCTTCGTCACCGGTTACGGAACCGGCGGCACCGTCGTCGGTGTCGGACGCGTGCTGCGCCGCGAGCGCCCGGAGACGCGGATCGTGCTGGCCGAGCCCGCCAACGCCCAGCTCATCGGCAGCGGCAAGGCACAGGAGCGCGGCGCCGACGGTGGGCCCGCCGCCAGCCATCCGGCGTTCGAGCCGCACCCGATCCAGGGCTGGACCCCCGACTTCATTCCCAACGTGCTGCAGGAGGCGGTCGACGCCAGCCTCTATGACGAGGTCGTGCCTGTTCCCGGCCCCGAAGGCATCAAATGGGCCAAGGCGCTGGCGCAAAAGGAAGGGATTTTCACCGGCATCTCCGGCGGAGCCACTTTTGCCGTGGCACGCCAGATCGCGGAAAAAGCCGCACCCGGCTCGGTGATCCTATGCATGCTTCCCGACACCGGCGAGCGTTACATGACGACGCCGCTGTTCGACGGCATCGAGGCCGAAATGGACGCGGAGGAGATGGCTCTTTCGCAGTCGACACCCAGCGGCCAGTTCCCGGCCGAGTAGCGGGAGAGGGAGAAACCACCATGGACGCGACGCCAAAATCCTCCGGCATGGCTTTCGAAGAAACGCTCGACATGCGCCGCCTGCAGCAGGGGGAGCGCGTCGTGCCAATCGCCACCGTGTCCAGCCGGATGCTCGCCGTCACCGAGGAAATGCGCACGGTCATGGATTTTGCGCGAAAAGTCCTGGAGGGCGACGGCCTGGGGCCCGATGCCTGCGATTTCATGTTCGGCAATCCGCAGGAAACGCCGTTGCGTGGATTTGTCGATGCATTGATCCGCCACGTCGAGCCACAGGATGTTCACTGGTTCGGTTATAAAAAGTACGATGCGCTGGCGCGCGAAACGGTGGCCCGCTCGCTCAGCCAGGCGCGAAGCCGGAACTACAAGCCAGACGACATTGCGATCACCGCGGGAGGGTTCGGCGCGATAGCGGCTGCGTTGCTCGCCGTGCTCGAGGTGGGAGAGGAGGTCATCTATCCGCGTCCCGGCTGGTTCGCCTATGGTGCCCAGATTCGCGGCGCGGCAGGGACACCCGTCGCCGTCGACCTAGCACCGGGAACCTATGACCTCGATCTCGAAAGGATTGAGGCAGCGATCACCCCGCGCACCCGCGTGGTGGTGGTCAACACGCCGCACAACCCGACCGGCCGCATCTTTCCCCGTGCTCAACTCGACGCGCTCGCCGACAAGCTCGCGGCCGCGTCCGAAAGATTTGGCAAGGTGATTTATCTCCTTGCCGACGAGCCCTATGCGCGACTGGTGTTTGACGGCCATGCGCATATCAGTCCGGCCGAGAGCTACCCGCACACGCTGATCGCCTATTCCTTCGGCAAGACCTTGCTCGCGCCCGGCGAGCGCCTGGGCTGGCTCGCACTCGGGGCGGACATGCCCGAGGCCGATCGCATACTGTTGCGCGAGGCTGTCGATATAGCGCAGGTTTCGCACGGTTGGGCTTTCGCCGGCCGTACCCTGCAGCGGGCACTGCCTGATCTCGAGAAGCTCAGCATAGATGTCGCAGCCCTCGCGCGGCGCCGCGATCGCATGGTCGAAGGCTTGAGGGCAGCGGGATACGACCTGCCGGTGCCTGAAGGTACCTTCTATCTCATTCCACGCTCCCCAATACCGGACGACATGGCCTTCGCGGCACGCCTCGCAACTGACGGTGTCTGGGTGCTGCCCGGCAGCGTCGCCCAATTGCCTGGACGTCTGCGGATCAGTTTGACTGCAAACGACGGCATGGTGGAGCGCTCTTTGCCCGTCTTTGCGCGAGCGATCCGGGAAGTCGCAGCCTAACTCCTGGCGAGCAGGAGCTCACACAAGGGCTTCTGGTCCATCGCTTGAGCGATGGCTGGCGGCCGTTGCAATCGACTGCTGAATGCCAAATTAATAGGTCCTGATCCTAGTCAGGGATGCTTCAGCGCATCGCAAAACCTTCGCGGTCACGCCGGAATATCTGGAATTGACGCCGCGCGGCCTCGCCTCCGGACACTGGCTGCATGATTACGGCCTGCAGACGTCACGTGGCTTTCGCGCGCTGAAAGTGTGGATGGCGCTGAAGGAGCACGGCATCGAGAAGTTCGGCCGCCTGATCGACCAGAACATCGCGCAGGGACATTATCTCAGCACGCTGATCGAGGCCGAGCCGCTGCTGGAACTGGTCGCGCCGGCGAACATCAACATCGTCTGTTTTCGCTACCGCGGCGACGAGTTGACGGGCGAGGCCCTGAAGGCGCTCAACACCGAGATCATGCTGAGGCTGCAGGAAGAAGGCATCGCCGCCCTTTCGGATACGACGGTGCATGGCCAGCATTGCCTCAGGGTGGCGATCAACAATCACCGTAACCCGGCGCGAGGATCTAGACCTGCTGGTGCGGGAGACAGTGCGCCTCGGACGTGAGATATCAAGGTCCGGCGTGGCTCTCCCTTCTCCCCTTGTGGGAGAAGGTGGACGCGAAGCGGCCGGATGAGGGGTGTTCCAGCTTGGCACCGATCGCTTCGTCCAACACCCCTCAACCGTCTTGGCGCTGCGCGCCAATCCACCTTCTCCCACAACAAGGGGAGAAGGGAAGACCCGCGATCACGCGTCGAGCCAGACCTTCTCGAAATGCTGCTCGAGCGACTGGTGCTGCTCACAGCCATGCACGCCCTTGCGATAAGTCCGGTAGACCGAGCGCCAATAGGGCTGAATGATGATGCCGGAGTCGCGCAAATTCTGTTCGATCTTGGCCATGATCTCCTTGCGGGCGCCGGCGTCGGGTGTGGCCAGCGCCTTGTCGAGCAAGGCGTCGAACTCCGGATTTGCGTAGGCGCTCTCGTTCCAGGCAGCGCCCGATCTGTAGGCCAGAGCCAGCACCTGGACGCCCAGCGGCCGGCCGAGCCACTCGGTGCAGGAGAAAGGATATTTGCTCCAGTCGTTCCAGAACGTCGCCGCCGGCAGCACGGTGCGTTTGACCTTCAGTCCGGCGTCGCGCATCTGCGCGGCGATGGCATCGCCGGTGTTCTTCTGCCAGTCGACATCGACGGATATCAAGTCGTATTCGTGGTCGGACTTGCCGGCCTCGGCAAGCAGCGCCTTGGCTTCGTCGACATTGCGCACGGCCGGGCCGATATCGGCATATTCGGCGTGCATCGGGCCGACATGGTGGTTCTCGGCCGGCTTGCCGCGGTCGTTCATGCCGATCTTCAGGATCGCGCTGTTGTCGACGGCGAGCTGGGCGGCCCGACGCACCCTGATGTCGTCATAGGGCGGATTGCCGACGTTGAAGCGCGCGACGATGGTCGAGCCGGTGGCAAGCTCCGAATTGCTCAGATCCATGGCGTCCGTTTGCGAAACCGTGTCGGCGGCGGTTTCGTGGTTGGTGTCGATCTCGCCCGATTCAAAAGCCGAGAACATGGCATTGGGATCGGAGCCGTAGTCGACCCATTGGATGCCATCGAGATAGAAGTCGCCTTTCCACCACGGCTTGTCCTTGCGGCGGACCTCGGCGCCGACCTCGGCGTTCCATGCCACCAGTTCGCAAGGTCCGGTGGTGATCGCCAGCGCCTTCAGCGGATCGCCGTCGCCGTCGTAGCTGCGGTGCATGATCAGCGCCGGATAATCGGTCATGCCGGCAATCAGCGATATATCGGGCTTCGGCAAATTGAGCCGGACGGTAAAGTCATCGACACGCTCGATGCCGCCGTCGACCGGTTTCTTGGTAGCGGCGTCGACCAGCGCGCCCATGCGCTCGGCGACCGAATTACCGGCGACGCCGGCATCGCACCAGCGCGTCAGATTGTGGACGATGTCGGCGGCGTTGAAGGTATCGCCATTCGACCAGGTGATGCCCTTGCGGACGTGCAGCGTGAGCACGCGGGCGTCGTCGCTGGTCTCCCAGCTCTCGAGCAGCCACGGCTCGAAGGTGAAATCGCGGTTCCAGCGCACCAGATATTCGTTGCACTGACGGGCGACATTGGCCATTTCGACGCCGTCGAAAGTGCGCGGGTCTTTCCAGCCCTTGACGTTCATGGCGACGCGCAAGACGCCGCCGCGCCTCGGCTCCTCGGCCGCCCTGGCCGGGGAGGGCGCAAGGCCGCCCAGCGCCAGCGCGCCGGCGGCGCTGACGCCAAGCGCTGCCATGGTGGCGAGATATTCGCGCCGGTTCATGCCGCCTTTCTTGAAGCCGTCGGCGACGGGCTCGGCCTGCGGATGCAACGCTCTGTCGGTCAGCATGAATTTCATCGTCGGTCCTCCCTGTCGGCGCCCGGTCGACCGCTTCGCGGGGGCGGATGCGGTTGCCGGGCGCCTTTGGTCATAGGCGATGATAGTGCGGGCTTCAGCGAAGAAATGTTCGCATTTCCGCAGTTGTTGTGCGCTGTTCCGCAGACGGAAGGTCCCCCTCATCGCGGCTTCCCTACAACCAGCCGCCCTTGCCGAGCGTGGCGATGGCGGCGACGATGCGGGTGAACGCTTCGCCGGCCCGCGGCACGGTTTTGCGGGCGCGCAGGAAGCTATGCACGAGGCGCGGCTCTTCGTGCCACCAGGCACGGCCGCCGGCGGCGAGGATGCGGTCACGATAGGCCTCGCCGTCCGATGACAGCGGATCGCATTGCGCGGTGACGACGACCGTCGGCGGCAGGCCGGAGAAGTCGCTGTCGCGCAGCGGCGCGAAGGTCGGGTCGTCTGGCGACTGTGCCTTGCCGGAGCGGACCTGGCGATAGAATCCGATGTCGCTGAGCGTCAGCAGCGGCGCTTCGGCGTGCTCGACATAGGAGCCGGCGCTCTCATCGCCGCCCAGCTCCGGATAGATCAGCACCTGGCCGATTGCGTGGCGAGGATTATGGCGTGCCGCATGCGCCACCCCAGCGGCAAGATTGCCGCCGGCGCTCTCACCGCACAGCACGATCGGCAGGCCCTCTGTGTTAGCCGCCCATTCGAACACCGCCAGCGCATCGGCGAAGGCGGCCGGATGCAGATGTTCGGGCGCCAGCCGGTAGTCGGCGGACAGCACCGCAAAGCCGGTGCCGGCGCAGATCTCGGCGCAGATATCGTCATGGCTGTCGAGCCCGCCAAGCACGAAGCCGCCGCCGTGATAATAAACGACCATCCCTTGCGGTGCCTTGCCCGCCAGTTGGTAGCGCCGGATCGGGATCGCATGGTCGCCGGCGGCAACCGCGCTGTCGCTGGCTTCGACGCCTGCGGGAGTGCCCGCGTGAAACGCCCGGCACATCGCGTCATAGACCGCCCGCTGCTTGTCGACCGGCAGATCCATTTCGGGCGGATACCATGCGTTGACCCGGTCGATATAGGCCCACAGCGCCGGGTCGAGCAGCGTCGCGTATTTTCCCCGTTTTGCTGTCTCGGGCTTTTCGGCGTCGCTGACCATTGCCATCCGGTCCCACTAAATCCGCTGGAAGCGTCAGAGCTCGTCGTAGAGCCGGGCCGCGTTTTCGTAGGTGAAGCGCAAAGGCACGGAACCCACGACCTGCCATGCATCGACGGTCTCGCCTGCGATCAGGCGGCAGGCGCCGTCGGTGGTGGTGACGGCGCCGCCATAGAGCCGGTTGGCTAGGTTGAGGATGGCAGTCTGGTGCATCGCCGTGCTGCCGCTGCCGCAGGCATCCTTGACCAGCAGCACCCGAAAGCCTGATGACACCGCATCCCTGACGGTGGCGTCGATGCAGGCCTCGGTCCACACGCCGGCAACGACCAGCCACTCGATGCCTTCCGCCTTGAGCCGGCCGGCTGCAGGGCCTGCACCGAAGGCGCTGGCCTCAGTCTTGACCAGCATCATCTCGCCGGCGACCGGCGCCACTTCCCGACAGATCGCGGCCAGCGGATCGTCCTTGTCGGAGAAAGCCGACCTGCCATTCGCATCGACCGGATGGAACCGCCGCGCCTCCCTGGTGAGATCGACGATATAGGCCGAATGGTAGAGCAGCACATCGTTGGCCCGCGCCGCCGCCTGCAGACGCTGGACATTGGCGAGAATGCCGGCAAAACCCTCGACCAGATAGCGCCTGTCCTGCCGATGCTCCTCCTGGAGGTCGACGAACACCGCGGCCACCGTGCCGCGCTCGATCGAGACCGGGCCTTTCATTCAAACCTGCCCTTCATTCAAACCTGCTTGTCAAGAAAATCGTCCTCATAGGGAAAGCGCGACAGAAGCTCGGTGCCGGTCTCGGTGATCAGTATCTCGTCCTCGAGCTTGACACCCTCGCGTCCGCCTTTCTCGCCGATATAGCTCTCGACGCTGACCACCATGCCGGGCACGACAAAACCGTCGCGGCCATAGGTCTCGTAGTCCATGGCGTGCGCGATGAACGGCGTCTCGCCATGCATGCCGACGCCGTGCATGACAGAGGTATAGCGCTGGTCGACGAAGCGGTCCGGGATCTTCCAGGCCTTTTCAGCAATCTCGCGAAACGCCATGCCGGGTTTCACGATCGAGATGTTGTGCTGAACCTGGTCGTGGGCCATGCGGTAGAGCGATTTCTGATAATCCGTCGGCTTGCCCGGCCCGCAGCGGAAGGTGCGCGAGAAGTCCGAATAATAGCCGTAGCAGCCGATCGTATCGGTATCCAGCGCCAAAAGTTCGCCCGGCCTGATCTTGCGGCCGCTCGCTTCGTTGAACCATGGGTTGGTGCGCTGGCCGGAGGTCAAGAGCCGGGTTTCGATGAACTCGCCGCCTTGGCGGATCACCTCGTGATACATGATGGCGAACAGGTCGTTTTCGGAAACACCGGGCTTGATCGCCTCGCGCACCGCATAGACGGCGGCCTCGGCGCCGGCCATCGACACCTGCAGGCATTTTACTTCTTCGGGCGTCTTGACCGCCCGCACGGCGAGGATTTCGCCTTGGCAATCCCTGACCTCGCAGCCGCGCTTTTCCAGCGCCAGCGCCTGCAGATGGCCGCAGCGGTCGAGGCCGAGCTTCATCGAGCCGCCGCCATGCGCCTTGAGCAGCTCGGCGATCTCGTCGGCGAAGGGACCCGCTGTTTCATCGTCGCGGCCCGACACCGAGGACCACACCAGCTTGGAAGGACGCGCCTCGTCGATCGTGTCGAGCACCATCGAGACATGGTAGCTCTGCGGATATTCGAACAGCACGATCGGCCCTTCGGTGGGGATGAAGAAGTAGCGGGTCGAGTTGCGCAGGAAATAGCCGAACATGTTGCGCGAGCCGGTGGCGTAGCGCTGGTTGTAGGGATCGAACAGCACCACGCCGCCATAGCCGGCCTCGCGCATCCAGGCGCGCAGTTTCGCCAGCCGCCCCTTGCGCAGCGCGTCGGCGTCGATGAAGGACGGCTCGGTATCGGACAGCCACATGCCGCCGGCCGGATCGGCCGCCGCCGGGTGGCGCATGCGGTCTTTGAAATCCACGTCCTCGGTGCTGTCGGGATCAAAAACGACAATGCTCATGGGGTGCCTCCTGGAAACGGGGAAGATGAGCCATGCCTTGCGCAGAGGCTGTGCGGAATCCCGCAGGTGTTGTGCCGGATGCCGCTTGAAGTCGTCCGTAGCGCTCTACGGCGCCCCCTCTGTCCTGCCGGACATCTCCCCCTCAAGGGGGGAGATCGGCCGTCATCGCCGCTTTCGCGAATTTCGACCGTCGCAGGAGGAGCGGAGCATCGAAGCTGCCAATCTCCCCCCTTGAGGGGGAGATGCCCGGCAGGGCAGAGGGGGGCGCTGTCCCGCCAACGTCCGAGAGGACCTAGCGCCTGCGCGCCACCTTCGGCGCGTGCCCATGCTCCTCCCGAAATGCCCGCGCAAAACTCGACATCGAGGCGAAGCCGCAGGCGAGCGCCACGTCGCGCACCATCAGCGTCGAATGCGCCAAGAGATCGGCGGCGCGCTTCAGCCGCAGGCGGCGGTAATAGCCGTTGGGCGAGATGCTGAGCTCGGAGCGGAAATTCCGCTCGAGCTTGTCGGAGGAGACGCCGAGCTTATCCGCCAGCGCCGCCATGCCGAGCCGCTCTTCCACCGCATCCTCCATGATGGCGATGGCCGACAGCACCAGCTCGTTCTGGACCCCGGTGCGCAAGCGCAGCGGCATCAGCTTGCGGTCGACGCTGGAGCGCAGCGGACTGTGCACGAACCATTCGGCGACGCCGGCCGCAAGCTCGGCGCCATAGTCGTTGGTGATGATCTCCAGCATCATGTCGAGGCTGCCGACGCCGCCGGCCGAGGTGAAGCGCTTGCGGTCGATGACGTAGAGATCGCGCCTCAGCTCGATGTCCGGGAACGCCTCGGTGAAGGCGGCCTGGCTTGTCCAGTGCAAGGTGCAGGCATGGCCGTCAAGCAGGCCGGCCCGCGCCAGGAAGAAGGCGGCATCCGCCACCGCGCCGATATGGGCGCCGCTGCGCAGGCTTTTGCGGATCCAGCTCACCGCATCGTCGGCGACGAGATGATCGGCATTGCCGCCCGAGCAGACGACGATGCGGTCGACCTTCGGCGCATCGCCGGCGAAAAAGCCGGGCTGGATGACGACGCCATTCGAGGCCTCGACCGGACCTGCGGCAGCGCCGACGATGATCCAGCGATAGCATTCCCGCTTCGCCAGCACATTGGCAGCACGCAGCGGCTCGATGACCGAACTGAACGCCATCATCGGAAAGCCGGGGAAGACCAGGATGGCGAAGGTGAGCGGGGTGTCGCTTGCCGTCGGTTGGTTGCGTTGTCGGTTGTTCATAGCTTCCGGAGCCAGGCAGCAAGGTGGATCAAGAAGCTACAATTCTGCCAGATGGCGCCAAGGTCAACGGAATTGAATGTAAGACACAAGATGCAGAACAAGCGCCGCTCGGTGGCGATCCTTCACGCCCCCTCTGTCCTGCCGGACATCTCCCCCACAAGGGGGGAGATCGGCAGCTTCGCCGTCCCGTCCGTGTTTCAGCGTTGGAGGTTGGCGAAAGCGCAAGATGACGGCCAATCTCCCCCCTCGTGGGGGAGATGCCCGGTAGGGCAGAGGGGGGCACTGTCCCGCCGACGTCTCGCAAGGTTCTTGTTGCCGGGCTCAACTCGCCAGCGCCTGATCCAGATCCGCGATCAGATCGTCACCATCCTCGATCCCAGCCGACAACCGCACCAGCGAATCCGAAATCCCGATCTCCGCGCGTTTTCCCGCCGGGATCGAGCCGTGCGTCATCAGCGCCGGGTGCTCGATCAGGCTTTCGACGCCGCCGAGGCTCTCGGCCAGCGTGAATAGTTGCGTGTGCTCGAGGAAGCGTTTCGTGCCCGCGAGGTCGCGGTCGAGCTCGACCGTTATCATGCCGCCGAAAGCGTGCATCTGCCGCCTGGCGATGGCGTGCTGCGGATGGCTGGGGAGGCCGGGATAGATGACGCGGCGGATGTCGGGGCGGCTTTCCAGCCAGTGCGCGATCTTCTGGCCGTTCGAAGAATGGCGCTCCATCCTGAGCGCCAGCGTCTTGAGACCGCGCAGCGCCAGAAAGCTGTCGAACGGCCCGGATATGGCGCCGATGGCGTTCTGCAGAAACTTCAGCTGGTCGGCGAGATCCTTGTTGTCGCCGACCACGGCGACGCCGCCGACCATGTCGGAATGGCCATTGAGGTATTTGGTCGTCGAGTGGACTGATATGTCGATGCCGAGTTCCAGCGGCCGTTGCAGATAGGGGCTGCAAAAGGTGTTGTCGGCGACCGAGAGCACGCCCCTGCGCTTGGCCAGTGCGGCCACCGCTTCGAGGTCGACGACACGCAGCAGCGGGTTGGTCGGTGTCTCGACCCAGAGCATTTTGGTTTCCGGGCGGATCGCCGCCTCGACCGCCGCAAGATCGGTGAAGTCGACGAAGTCGACCTGCAGGTTTGCCGAGCGTTTGCGCACCCGCTCCAGCAGCCGGAAAGTGCCGCCATAGATGTCGTCGGTGGCGACGACATGCGCGCCGGAATCGAGCAGCTCGAAAATGGTGGCGATCGCCGCCAGCCCGGAAGCGAAGGCGAAGGCATTGGTTCCGCTTTCGAGGTCGGCCACCGCGCGCTCGAAGGCAAAGCGGGTCGGATTCTGGCTGCGCGCATATTCAAAGCCCTTGTGCACGCCCGGGCTCTGCTGGCCATAGGTCGAGGTCGCATAGATCGGCACCATCACCGCGCCGGTCGTCGGGTCGTGGCTCTGGCCGCCATGGATCGTGCGCGTCGAGAAGGCCAGACGGTTCCTGCCCGATACGGTGGCTTTGATGGTCATCGGGCGCGCCTCAGATGGTTGATCAGGTCGATGCGGGTTATCAGCCCGATGAACTCGTCGCCGTCGAAGACGATGGCGACCTCGTTGCGATCGAAGACCGGCAGCAGCGCGTCGAGCGTCTGGCTGGCCTGCAGCGTGTGCAGGGTGGAGGTCATCGCCGTGCGCACAGGGGCTTTGAAGCGGTCCCAGCGGCTGTCATAGGGGCCTTCGACGTGGGCGAGGATATCGCTTTCGTCGACGATACCGACGAGCTTGCCCTCATCCAGCACCGGCAATTGCGAGACATCCGAACGGCGCATGCGGCCATAGGCGTTGAGCAGGCTTTCGTCGGGGCCGACAAACACGGTGTCGCCGGTGCGGTGCGAGCGCATCACCAGATCGCGCAGATCGCCATGCTGCTCCTGCTCGGCAAGGCCCTGCTCGGCCAGCCAGAAATCGTCGAACACTTTCGACAGATATTTGTTGCCGCTGTCGCAGACGAAGGTGACGACGCGCTTCGGCACGGTCTGCTCGCGGCAATAGCGAAGCGCGGTCGAAAGCAGCGTGCCGGACGACGAGCCGGCGAGGATGCCTTCCCTGGAAAGCAGGTCGCGGACCGCCAGCATGCTCTGCTTGTCGGTGATCGAGTAGGCCTTTTTGACCAGCGACAGATCGGCATTGGGCGGGACGAAATCCTCGCCGATGCCTTCCACGGTCCAGCTTCCGGCCTCTGTCATCTTGCCGGTCTTGATCAGCGGCGCCAGCACCGAGCCGACCGGATCGGCGAGAATCATCTCGGTTTTCGGCGAGACCTCAGCGAAATAGCGGCCAAGCCCGGTCAGCGTGCCGCCCGAGCCGACGCCGACGACCACCGCATCGACGTCACCATCGAGCTGTTGAAAGATTTCCGGGCCGGTCGTGGTTTCGTGGGCCAGCGGATTGGCGGGATTGGCGAACTGGTTGGCATAGAAGGCGCCGGGCAGCTCGGCGGCGATCTTTTCGGCCATGTCCTGATAGTATTCCGCGTGACCCTTGCCGACATCGGAACGGGTCATGCGCACTTCGGCGCCGAGCGCGCGCAGATGCTGGATTTTCTCGCGCGACATCTTGTCGGGCACGACGAGGATGATGCGGTAGCCCTTGGGGATGCCGACCTGCGCGAGGCCGAGACCGGTGTTGCCGGCGGTCGCCTCGACGATGGTGCCCCCGCGCTTCAGCTTGCCCTGTTTTTCGGCGGCGGCAATCATCGACAGCGCGATGCGGTCCTTGATCGAGCCGCCGGGATTCTGGCTTTCAAGCTTGATGAACAGCCGGCACTTGCCGATATCGAATTTGGTCAGCTCGACGACCGGCGTCTGCCCGATCAGATCGAGAACCGATGCATAGGGCGGACGCAGGCGGGACAGTTCATCGTCCCGTGCCACGATCTTATGCTTGCTCATATCAGATGCTCCATGGTCAAGCGACCGCCTTGGGCAGGCTGTCAGCCTATCCTCTTTTCCAGCCGTTTGCAGTCTGAAAGAAGATAGATCGTGCCAATCCATTGGCCAGACGAGGAATGGGATTCCACGGCTGGAGGTGTGGGCCGCTCGCAAAAGGCTCCAGGACAGCGCCCCCCTCTGGCCTGCCGGCCATCTCCCCCACGAGGGGGAGATTGGATGTCGCAATGGGTTTCGCCAATCTCAAACGTTGAAAGAATGGCGCGGTCGGCGAAGCTGCCGATCTCCCTCCTTGTGGGGGAGATGTCCGGCAGGCCAGAGGGGGGCGCCGTAGAGCGCCGACCCACAGCCCTAACCCAGCAACCGCTTCCCCAGCCGCGCGCATTGGACGCGAATATCTGGAATGGCGTCGATCTCGAAGAAGGTGCCGCGTGTCAGTGGCCCGACCGCCAGTATCTTGGCCGATACAGTGCCGTCGCCGGCGATGACCTCGCAATTGTCTGATACGTCGAGGCCAAGGCGCAGCGGATCCGGCCGGGCCAGCCCGCGGTCGACCAGCGACCGCACCACGCTGTTCGAGGTGGTCGAGATGTCCCTGGCGATGCCGCTGCAATCGTAGATGCGGGCGATTTCGAACGTTTCGAGACGCTGCGTGTGGCGGGACTGGACCTGCACTGTGAATTCGTCGCCCGCCGTGATGTCGACGACGCGCCCGGCGACAAGCCGGATGCGTCCCTTTTGAACCGCCTCGGTGACACGGCCGTAGACTTCCGGCGCCATGCGATGGCGGTGGATGTCCCACCATGCCTTGGTGTGCTCGACAAAGCGGCGCTTGGCCGAGGACGGCCAGTTCTGCCAGATTTTCTGGTTGAAGGGCCTCAGACCATCGACGACATCGCGCCAGTCGATGCCGGCTTTCTGGTTTTCCCGGATCAGGTCGCGGAACCACCCGACGAAATAGGAGAGCTGGGTGCCGAGCGGAATATCGGCAACGTCGAGCTTGATCGGGTTGCCCTTGCGGTGCGGCGAAGGCAGCAGGCCGCGCCGTGACACCGCGACGATATCGCCGCGATGGCCGCGCTGTTCGAGCGACAGGAACGCATCGACCATGCTCAAGCCAGTGCCCAGCACCAGGACTCGGGCCTCGGGGTCCAGCGCGGTGTCGGCTTCCGATCCCATCCTGATCGCGTGGCCCTGGCCGGCGCCCGGCTCCTCGTCATGTCCGGTCGCCAGCACGGCAAGGTGGGCGACGACGCTGGTGCCGTTGGCCAGCGCCACCTCGACCCCGGATGCGGTCGGCGAGATCGACAGGCTCTCCTCGCGGATCAGGCGAAGGCGCCCCGTCTCGCGGGCCTCAAGCTCGTCCAGCAGCTCCTTCAGATAGCGGGCATAGACACTGCGCGGCGCGTAGACCGGCGCCTGCTCCGGGGTTGCCAGGCCGCGTTCGAGCAGCCAGCGCCAGAAATTGCCGGGGTCGTCGGCATAGGCGCTCATGCCGGCCGCGCTGACATTCAGCACATGCGCCGACAGCAGCGTGGAATAGGCGATGCCCTGGCCGAAATGCGGGCGCTTTTCGATCAGCGTGACGCGGAGATCGGGATTGGGCGACTTCAACAGATGCGCGGCAAGGACGACGCCGCTGGCGCCGCCACCGACGATAATGATCGAATTTGGGACGATCGAATTTGCGCGACTGGTCATGCGCGCACCAATTGCCTCAGGAGCCAATGGTTCCAGCGTTGCTGGTTCAGGCTTTGTTGGCTCAGGCCTGGATTTCCAACACAACCGAAAGGTCTTCGTCGCTGGCGATATCGCGCATCTCGGCGAGGCTGCGCTGATCCAGCACCTCGGCGATCGCTTGCCGGACCTCCAGCATCAGGTGTCGGACTTGGCATGTCGCCTCGTTACAGTCTTCACAGCGCTGATACCGGGTGCGGCTGGCGCAGGGAATGGGGGCCAGCGGCCCGTCGAGCACGCGCACGACATGGCCGATCTTGATTTCATCCGCCGGCCGCGCCAAGCGATAGCCACCCTCCTTGCCCTTGCGGCTCTGGACGAAACCGGCATTGCGCAATTCGCCGAGGATGGCGTCGAGAAACTTCTTCGGAATGTTGTTTCCGGTGGCGATATCGCCAACGAAGGCGAGCTGTCCAACCGGCAGCCGCGCAAGATGCACGAGCGCCTTGAGGCCGTACTTGCCCTTTTTTGTGAGCATAGACCGAACGTTTCTCTGTCGTGCGATGGCGCAGGGCCACCGGTTGTGAAACGCCTGGCGTAGGTCCCCACCGCGGCCAAGCTTGTATGACACATAATTTCTAGTGACATGATATACAAGCCAGTTGCTGTTGATTTTGCTTGGTTTTCAAGCCGTGGCAGCGATTTTGGGCCAGGCTTGTGACGCCGAGGACACAGAAACACGGCTCGCATGCATCGGAGCATGTGGGCCGATGCCACGAGCGATCGCCGGAGCACGGTGGGTATGGTCGCTCATCTCGTCAACTCCCTAAGTCGATAAGAATACTATAGTTATACGCGAAGACAGGGAATGAGGTTCCAATTTATCGCTTGTTTGAAGTATGGATTTACCGGACTGGCGCTGGATCGGGAATCGAAGTTCACCCGATTACGGCCGGTCGCAACCAGCAGCGTAATGTCTTCGACCAAGCTCCAAGGTTTTAGTGCCACCTGTAGCAACCGGCCCGCCGCAGCCGCTCTATCCGCTCGCCAGCCCGTCGCCGACAGCTTTTTTCCATCAAAACCGCCGCCGTTGGAAGGATTTTACTCTACAAGAACGATAGAATTAGATGACTATGCAGGGCAGTCCGGTTTTCTCTTTTCAAGGAGCCTTTCATGTCCACCATTTCACGGCGCATCGTTCTCCTGACGTCGGCAGCCCTTGCGGGCGCCGCCTTCCTCGGCCCTGCCCAGGCGCAAGACCTCAAGATCACCATCGGCTACCAGACGGTGGTCGAACCCTCGAAGGTGCCGCAGGCAGACGGCGTCTATGAGAGCACGACCAAGGCGGCCATAGACTGGCGGAAATTCGACTCCGGCGCCGATGTGATCGCCGCTGTCGCCTCCGGTTCGCTCGACATCGGCTATGTCGGGTCGAGCCCGCTGGCGGCGGCCGCCAGCCGCGAGCTTCCGATCCAGACCATTTTCATCGTCGGCCTGATCGGTGAATCCGAAGCCCTTGTCGCCCGCAACGGCGCCGGTATCGAAAAGGTCGCCGACCTCGCCGGCAAGAAAGTGGCCGTGCCCTTCGTCTCGACGACGCATTACAGCCTGCTTGCCGCGCTGAAGCATGAGGGCGTCGATCCGAAGTCGGTCGAAATCCTCAATCTCAGGCCGCCGGAGATCGCGGCGGCCTGGGCGCGCGGCGACATCGACGCGGCCTATGTCTGGGATCCGGCGCTCGGCCAGATCAAGACGTCCGGCAAGGTCGTGGTGGACTCCTCACAGGTCGCCGCCTGGGGCGCGCCGACCTTCGACGCCTGGATCGTGCGCACCGATTTCGCCGAGAAGAATCCGGAAGCGGTGCGCGACTTCGTCAAGGTGACGGGTGCGGCCTATGCCGAGTTCCTGGCCAAGCCGGATGCCTGGTCGGTGTCGTCGCCACAAGCGGCAAAGATTGCCAAGCTCACCGGCGCCAAGCTGGACGACGTGCCGCTGCTGCTCAAGGGCTATGTCTTCCCGACGCTCGGAGAGCAGGCCTCGGACAAGTTCCTCGGCGGCGGCACGGTCAAGGCTGTGGAGGCGACATCGGCCTTTCTCAAGGAGCAGGGCAAGGTCGACGCCGTGCTGCCGGATTACTCGAAATACGTATCGTCGAAATACGTCAGCGAGGCGCTGGCTTCGAATTGACGCATGACCCCGGAACCGTTGGTTCCGGAAAAGAACGCGCGCGGTTCTCCTCCCTGACGCCGCGTGCTGCCTGCCTCGGAGCCACTTAAAGCAGCTCCGGGGCAGGCGGATTCTCTTCAAAGGTTCAGCGAGGCCACATGACGCATCTCGTGCTCGACAAAGTCTCGGTCCACTATGACGGCCAGCCGGCCGTCGAACGCGTGTCGATCGATGTCGCCAAGCACGACTTCGTCGTTCTGGTCGGCCGCTCCGGCTGCGGCAAGACCTCGCTGCTCAACGTCGCCGCCGGCCTGGTCGAGCCGGTGCGCGGCAGCGCCACGATCGGCGGCAGGCCGATCACCGCGCCCGGCTCGGACCGGGCCGTGGTGTTCCAGAACGATGCGCTGTTTCCGTGGCTGAGCGCACGGGAAAATGTCGCCTTTGCTCTCAGGCTGCGCGGCGCACTGCCAGCTGAGCGGGCGCGGCGCGCCGACGAGCTGCTCAGGCTGGTGAAGCTCGACGGCGCCGGCGACAAGCATATCTGGGAGCTTTCCGGCGGCATGCGCCAGCGCGTCGGGCTGGCCCGCGCTCTCGCCGCCGAACCGCAATTCCTGCTGCTCGACGAGCCGCTCGGCGCGCTCGACGCGCTGACGCGCGAGCGCATGCAGACGACGCTGCTCGATCTGTGGACCGCAAGCCATGTCGGCGTGCTGATGGTCACGCATGGCATAGAGGAAGCGCTGGTGCTCGCCACCCGCATCGTGGTGCTGGCGCCCGGGCCGGGCCGGGTGGTGCGGACGTTCGAAACCGGCTTCAGCCGGCGCTATGCGGCCGGCGAGCCCATCCGCGCCATCAAGGCCGATCCGGCCTTCGCGGCGTCCCGCGGCGAGCTGACCGACGCCATCTTCGAGGGAGAGGCGGCATGACCGTCTCCTCCTACACGGAACGGCCAATTGCCAATACCGGCGCCAAGGCCGACGAGACCGACGCCTTGTCGGTGCCGTGGTCGCGGCCGCGGCCAAAACGAGCCCGGGTTTCGGCGCGCGTGGTCAGCACTGTCACCATTCTGGCCGTGCTGGCGGCATGGGCGCTGTCGGCTCGCCTGCAACTTGTGTCGCCGGTCTTTCTTCCGTCGCCTGCCGCTGTCTGGACCAAGTTCATTGCCGTCGCCCGCGACGGTTTTGTGGACGCGACGCTCGTCCAGCATATCGTCGCCAGCCTGGGCCGCGTGTTCGCGGCGCTGGTCGCGGCCGTCATCGTCGGCGTCCCCGTCGGGTTGGCCATCGGCACCAGCGTGATAGGTCGCGGTATCTTCGATCCGCTGCTGGAATTCCTGCGGCCGATCCCGCCGCTCGCCTATCTGCCGCTGGTCATCATCTGGTTCGGCATCGGCGAGCCGTCGAAGATCCTGGTGATCGCCATCGCCATGCTGGCGCCGGTCGCGCTGTCGACGGCCTCGGGCGTTCGCGGCGTCTCGCAGGAACGCGTCAACGCGGCCCGTTCGCTTGGCGCGACGCAGGCGCAGGTCATACGGCATGTGATCCTGCCCAGCGCCCTGCCCTCGATCCTGACCGGCCTGCGCATCGCGCTTGGCGCCGGCTGGTCGACCTTGGTCGCCGCCGAGCTGGTGGCGGCAACGCGCGGGCTTGGCTTCATGATCCAGTCGGCCGCCCAGTTCCTCGTCACCGACGTGGTGGTGATGGGCATCCTGGTGATCGCTGCCATCGCCTTCGTGCTCGAATTCATCATTCGAAGGCTCGAGCGCGCGCTCGTTCCATGGGCAGGACGGGAGTGAACAAAGGAGAGACAGTGATGGACCATTCCACCGCAACGCTGTTTGCCTTTCTTGGCAGCCGGCTTCGCCTGATCCAGGCCAGGGACAGTCAGGCGGCCGAGGAAGAGCCCAGATCGCCAGTCCCCGTCCAATTGGACGCCAGGCGCAGCCGCCTGCCGCCGCGCGACGAAGGCTTCTACTGGGCCTGGCAGTATTGGTCACAGTGAGTGGCGCCAGGCGTGCTTCGTTCGGCCGAGCCCAGCCGGCATATCATGGCGATCGCGACTTGCGACCGAGCCGGGCGCCGGCCAAGCGTATCTCTTCAGCCGCCCCATCGCTGAAATTTCTGGGTCTGCGACGGCACCTCTCCGTACAGCCTGCGGTAATAGGCGGCAAAACGGCCAAGGTCCGAGAATCCGGCTTCGAGCGCGGCCTGTGAAACGTTGACCGTGCCGGACCGCGCGGACGTCAGCCGTCGCCGCACCTGGGCCAGACGCGCGAGCCGCAAATATTCAACAGGACCCAACCCGAGTGTCTCACGAAATGCACGATGCAGCGTTCGCCTCGACACATTGAGAGCAAGGCACAGTTCCGAAATATGGATAGGGTCGAGCCGGTCCAGACCTTCGATGTAATCCTCGACTGCCCGGACAAGCCTGGAACCGGAGCGCTGCCGATCCTCATTTTCCGTGGCCTGTTGGTCCAGGACGCTTACAATGAAGGCCTCGACAAGCGAGCGCCTTAGATAGGCGATTGCAGCCGGGGTTTCCGGCACCAGGCCTCGACGGAGTTGCGCGACCTTGTTCGCGATCTCCCACCGTATGAATTCGCGAACGAGGGGAGACGCCCGGAAACGATAGATCCTGGTCCAGAAGTCGGGCTCGCTGATGGCGCCTTCTCCGGCCGAATGCAGGGCCAAATCCTCTTCGCTCAACGTGAGCGTTACATAGCGCGAGCGCCCGGTAAACCTGCCCTCCTGCTCGACGCCCCCTGGAAACACCACGACATCGCCGGGGACTATATCGTAGTCCCACTGCTTCACTTCGCCATTGCTCCCGACCATCATGCCGATGGTCACGAGATTGGGATTCATCACGCCGCGTGCCCGTATGTCCGGCTCGAAATCTCCGGCGCTGAGACCGAGCGTGCCAATTTGCGCGTGGGTCAACTGTCCTTCAAACGGCCCTGGCGCAAGTTGCACTATCCTGAGGTCAGCGCCTTGCACCGCCTCGCGCAGGTCGTCGGCATTGGCCAGCCTGATCGTGTTGACTGCGAATAGCCCGGAAGTCCTGGAACTCTCGCGGTCTGGTTTGTTTTCAGAACACTCCTCCTGCTCTGCGGAGCGATGATTTCCCTCCATCAGATGATCCTCCCGATCATCCCTCGGCCCGGCTCGATTATAGCAAACCATGGCACAGATCGCATAGCACGAAATGCTCAATCGGTTAATCTGAGCTACGATGCGGCAATTCTGTGGCTGTTTGCTGGCGGAGCAAGCAGTGCTTTGAGTATTGCTCGGCGAAAGGTAGGTAGGCCGGCCATGCGTTTGTTTTTAGGCATTATTGTTTTTCCCGATGCCGCGATGTTCTTTAAACGCGTTGGGTCCGCCAACTATTTTAAATCAATAAAACCTGAAGGGGATGGAGGAGACGCAGCGGTTGTATCGCCGCGAGCCTTCCCGAACAAGGTTGTCGGGCTCCCGCAAATCCCCATGTGATCTGGAGCCCCCAATGGAACATGTCGATTCAAAATCGGGTTCCGACCAGATCTCGGTTGAACTGTCCGCGCGGCGAACGGGCATGTCGTTCCAGCGAACGCGCATGAGCGCCGACCGCACGCTGATGTCGGTTATCCGCACCGCGCTGTCGCTCATCAGCTTCGGCTTCACCATCTTCCAGGTGTTCCAGAAGTTGCGGGACGCCGGGACGCTGGCCCACGCCGCCGCACCGCGCAATTTCGGCATCACGCTGGTTCTGCTTGGCATCCTGATGCTGATCGTCGGCATCATCTACCACGTGCTTTTCATGGCCGGCCTACGCCAGGAGCGGAACGCCATGCGCCAAGCCGACCTCGTCCACGCCGAGAGCGGCTATCCGGTTTCCTTCACGCTTATCACTGCCGTGATCCTGCTTTTGATCGGCCTCGTGGCGATCAGCAGCATGGTTTTCAACGTTGGCCCGTTCACCGATCCCGGAGGGTAAGCCAACGGGCACGTTCGAATCCTTTTGTCGCACGAATATTGATCTCAAAAAAACCGAGGAGTGACAGGATGGCCAAGGCACCAAGTTCGGGCAAACCCAATGTCCTGCTGATATTTGCGGACGACATCGGCTGGTTCGATGTCGGAGCTTACAATCGTGGCATCATGGGAGCACCAACACCGAACATCGATCGCATCGCGAAGGAGGGTGCGCTCCTTACCGACTTCTACGGCCAGGCAAGTTGCACGGCCGGCCGCGCGGCGTTCATAACGGGGCAGATTCCGTTGCGCACTGGCCTCACAACCGTCGGCATGCCAGGCGCCCCGCAGGGGCTGCAACCCGAAGATCCCACCATCGCCGACTTGCTCAAGCCGCTTGGATACATGACGGCGCAGACCGGCAAGAACCACCTCGGCGACCGTAACGAATTCCTGCCGACCGTGCATGGCTTCGACGAGTTCTACGGCAATCTCTATCACCTCAATGCCGAAGAAGAGCCGGAGCAAGCGGATTACCCGAAGGACAACGCGCTTTTCGAGAAGCTCTTCAAGCCGCGCGGCGTGCTCGAATGCAAGGCGACCAATACCGACGATGCTACTGTTGATGAGCGTTTCGGACGTGTCGGCAAGCAGACGATCAAGGACCACGGGCCCCTGAACACCAAACTCATGCAGACGATCGAGGATGATCTTCTGGCCCGATCTTTGAATTTCATCGACCGGGCCAACGATGCCGGCAAGCCGTTCCTGCTGTGGCACAATACGACCCGCATGCACGTCTGGACGCATTTGTCCGAACGCTGGGAAGGCAAGACCAAGCTCGGACGGTACGCTGATGGCATGCAGGAGCTGGACTGGGTGGTTGGCCAACTTCTGAAGAAGCTGGATGATCTCGGCATCGCCGATAACACCATCATTGTCTTCTCGACCGACAACGGAGCTGAAAAATTCACTTGGCCGGATGGCGGCACGTCCCCTTTCCGCGGCGAGAAAGGTCTCGGCTGGGAGGGTGGTTTTCGTGTGCCATTCCTTATCCGTTGGCCAGGTGGTGGCATAACGGGAAACCAGGTTTTGAATGGCATCGGTTCCCTTGAGGATGTGCTGCCGACCGTTCTTGCTGCGGCTGGAGTTCCTGACGTGAAGGAGAAGCTGCTCAACGGCTACGATGCCGGCAGCAAGCACTTCAAAGTGCATCTCGACGGCTACAATCTGCTGCCGTACCTCAAGGGCGAAGTCGATGAGTCACCGAGGCACGAATTTATGTACTTCGGGGAGCGCAATCTGTTTGCCATTCGCTACAACAATTGGAAGGTCCATTTCGAAACGAAAGACGATTGGTTCGGCGGAGCAATGCTGAAGACGACGGTGCCAAGACCCGTTAATCTCCGAAACGATCCGTTCGAGCAGCATATGGAGGCGCCGTTCTATCCCAACTATGCGGTCGCGAAACTTTGGACCGTTCTGCCGATAGCAGCGATCGTTCAAAAGAAAATGGCTACATTCAAGGATTTCCCGGCACGGCAGGCTCCGCCTGACGTGGATATGGATCAGTTCACGCGAGCGGTGCTGAAAGCCGCAGCGGAAGGAATCGGCAATTAGGTCATTCCGGTTGGTGCGGGGCGGCATCTGATGTCGCCCCGCAGCTATTAGGTGTCCGCTTGCAATGCAGAAATCCACGCCTGATGACGATTGCACAACTCATCCCCATGGCGATCAACCTCAGCATATGGCGCTCGCGGCTGCACAACCCCACGCCGGGAAGGGCAGCCTGATGTCGACCGTACTGCCTTCCTGGAACGATGGCACCGCCAAGCGGGTGATCATCGATTTCGTCGATCGCGTGACCGAGAATGGCGGCAACGATTTTGTGCCGCCGGAAGACCGCATCGCGACCTTCGACAATGACGGCACGCTGTGGTGCGAACAGCCGATGCCGGTGCAGCTTTTCTTTGCCTTCGAGCGCCTGGCCGAACTGGCGAAGACCGACCCGTCGATGAGGGAGCGCCAGCCGTTCAAGGCATTCCTGGATCGCGATATGAAAGCCATCGCGGCGTTGGGCAAGGAAGGCGCATTCACTTTCGGGATGGCCACCCATGCCGGCACGACCGCCGACGAATTCGATGCGATCGCGAAGTCGTGGCTGGCCAAGGCGAAGCATCCCACGCTCGGACGGCTGTTCAAGGACAATGTCTATCAGCCGCAAGTGGAATTGCTCGACTACCTCCGTGCCAACGGTTTCCGCACTTTCATCGTCTCAGGCGGCGGTATCGACCTGATCCGCGCATTCGCAGAGGAAAAATACGGCATCTCGCGTGACCAGATTGTCGGTTCGAGCTTGAAGTCGCGTTTCGAAATGAAGGGGGGCCGGGCCGAGATCGTCAAGCTGGCCGAGATCGACAGCTTCGATGACCGGGAGGTCAAGCCCGCAAACATCTATCTGCATGTCGGGCGCCGTCCGATCTTGGCCTTCGGCAATTCCGACGGTGATCTCGCGATGATGCGTTATGCCCGCACGGGCAGCGGGCCAAGCCTGGCGCTGCTTCTCCACCATGACGACACCGAGCGCGAGTTCGCCTACGACCGCGAGTTCCGGCTCAGCCCGTTGGCTGAAGCCCTGGACAGGGCAGATGAGTACGGCTTCACGGTCGTGAGCATGAAGCAGGACTGGTCGAGAATCTTCAGTTGAAATCCGTTGCAGGCTTCGAGGGGGAAACGGTGGTGGCTGACGTCCGATCTCACCGTAAGCCACGATTTCGAGGCGGATGCGACGCCGATGTCGTGGGAGATCCAGTTGGGATGGAATATGGCGCGGCTAAAGAACGGGGCCGCGGTCAATGCCTATGTGAGGCCGGGCGTCGGGATCGGCCCGGACCGGCCTTATGACGCAAACATCGAGGTCGGCATCTCGCTGGTGAATTTTTAAGCAGGAGGACAAGGGATGATCTCTGCAGCAATGCCGCGCTGGTTGGTCATAATGGCCGCAGCCGCCACAGCCATGGCCTGGGCCGACGACGCGGGCGCCACCGAAGCCGTGGCGGGCCGCTACATACCTGGCCTTTACGCCGCACCCGGAGCCGGCATCGTGCCGCCCGTGCCCGGCGTCTATTGGGGCATCTCCAACGTCTATTATCATGGCAAGGCAGGCACCGAAGTGCCGATCGGCGACAACGCCGTCGCCTTCGGGCTGGAAGCCGACATGTGGACAACCGCCTTGGCGGCGGTCTACGTGCCCGAGCTGCATCTTCCCGGCAACTGGACCTATGCGGTTCAGGCCGTGGTGCCGATCGGTTGGACTAGGGCGCAGGCGACGCTCGGTTCGCTCGGGACCGAGCAGGACGTCACGGGTCTCGGCGACGTCGCGATCTCGCCCCTCGTGTTCGGCTGGCACAACGATGCGCTGAACACCTTTTTCTCCGCCTCGCTGACGGTTACCGCGCCAACCGGCGAATGGAAGAATGGCGACATCGCTTTCATAGGCCTCAATTATTGGACGTTCACGCCGGCTATCGGCTTCACCCGGCTGGTGCCTGAATATGGGCTGGACCTCTCGGCCAAGTTCGGCATCGACATCAACACCAAGAATGAAGATACCGACTATTACAGCGGCGCCATGGCTCATCTGGACCTGGCGGTGACCAAAAGCCTGACCGAGAATTTCTCGGTCGGCGGTCTCGCCGGCTTTCTCTACCAGATCGAAGACGACCGCGGCACCTTCGCGGACACCCATGACGGGTTCAGGGGTCGTTCCATCGCGATCGGACCCTTCGTGAAATACAAGGCCAAGTTCGGCAAGGCGACCGAGATCGATTTCGACCTGCGCTGGGCGCATGAGGTCGAGGTCGAGAACCGGATGAAGGGCAACGCCGTCTTCTTCGACATCAGCGGCAAGTTCTAGCCGAACTCGACGTGCGATCTCCTCATCGAGGTCTACGAAGCACTGATGCAAGACGTGACGCAACCCAGGCATGTTGCCAGCTCGGCGGCGTGCCTCGCGAGTATCTGGCGTTCCGCAACCCGGACACCGACCGGCAGATCTGGATCAAGGAGGGCCCTGAGCCTGTGGAGCGTCAAATTCGCGAACGGTTCGCCCACACCAGCCCGGCCAGGCCGACCAGCATGGCGACGATGCCGATATAGAGCCATTGCGACTGGCCGGTCATGAAGCTGCCGCCGACGAGGCCGATGCCTTGCAGCGACCAGAGCGCACCAATGGCGAGCACCAACAACGCCAGCAGGTTCTTGATCAATCTCATCGCCGGAATTTCCTTCTCAAGTCGATCGTCAATTCAGCCATGGCCGCGAATGACAAAGCGAAAGGAAGCGATCCAATGGCGCTCACCCTACCTTGCATCTTAACGTCTGATCTTGCTGAAGACATCTCGAAGATCAGCGCGAAGATCATCGAAGACTCGCAACCAGCCAGCAGAAAACTCTGACAGACTGTTTCGCGCCGACTCCAAACGTGTGCCGCGGCCACGGAACTGCCGGACCTTTGCCGCATTTCCTGCCTTATTCGCCTCCAACGACTTGGGTCTGTCAACGGAGACATTCCCAAACATGAAGAAAAGCAACCAGACCGCGCTTGTCGCGGCGACGATCGCGGCTGGCCTGATGGTCGGCGCATCCACCTCCCCTGCCGCCGCTCAATGCGGCCGCGCCTCCTGGTACGCGCTGCACTCGAAGACCGCTTCCGGCGAGCGGATGAACCCGTCGGCACTGACCGCCGCGCACCGCACTTTGCCATTCGGTACGAAGCTGAAGGTCACCAACCGCAACAACGGCCGCAGCGTCGTCGTGCGCATCAATGACCGCGGCCCGTTCATCAAGGGGCGCGTGATCGACCTGTCGAAGGGCGCCGCCAGCCGGCTCGGCTTCATCAGCTCGGGCCATACCTCCGTGTGCACGGCCCGCGTGTGACGCCGCGCGTCTGAGATATGCTGTCCGGCCTCAAGGCCGGATGGCCACAAACCTGAAGCGATTGCCCATGCTCTCCCCGGCGGCTTTCGCAGTCGCACAATAAGCCGGCTCTCGCCGTTCAAAGCCGATTTTCAAGGCCTTGGACGAAAGGATGAGCATAAATCAGGCCACTTGACGTATTGCATCGCAGCAATTTGTTGCTAACGTCCGCGCGAGACATCTAAGGCTCGGCGCTGCCCGTCGTCCCTTTGGTCGCAGCAGCGGGGTTCTCGATGTTCTACCAGTTCTACGAATTGAACCACGCCGCCCTGCAGCCGGCCCGCCTCTATGCCGATGCGGTGCGGATGCTCTACACCAATCCGCTCAATCCATTAACGCACACGTCCTGGGGCCGCTCCGTCGCGGCAACGGCCGAATTGTTCGAGCGCACGACGCGCCGCTACAGCAAGCCGCAATTCGGCCTGACCAAGACCGTGGTCGACTGGAAAAGCGTCGACGTCACCGAAAAGACGGTGTGGTCGCGGCCGTTCTGCAATCTGCTCCGTTTCGAGCGGGCGGTTCCCGCCGGCCGCCGGCCTGATCCGAAGCTGCTGATCGTGGCGCCGATGTCGGGCCATTATGCGACGCTGCTGCGCGGCACGGTCGAGGCGATGCTGCCCCATGCCGACGTGCACATCACCGACTGGGTGGACGCCCGCATGGTGCCGCTCAGCGACGGCAGCTTCGACCTCGACGACTATATCGACTACATCGTCGACATGCTGCATGCGCTGGGGCCCGACACCCATGTCATGGCGGTCTGCCAGCCGTCGGTGCCGGTGCTGGCGGCGGTGGCGCTGATGGAAACGCGCGGCGATCCGTTCGTTCCCTCGACGATGACGCTGATGGGCGGGCCGATCGACACCCGCCGCAATCCGACCGCGGTCAATCTTCTGGCCGAGGAAAAGGGCATCGACTGGTTCCGCGACAACGTCGTCATGCAGGCGCCGTGGCCGGTGCCGGGCTTCGGCCGTGAGGTCTATCCCGGCTTCCTGCAGCTTTCGGGCTTCATGAGCATGAACCTCGACCGCCACATCATCGCCCACAAGG
The DNA here is from genome assembly GCF_004022765.1 of Mesorhizobium sp. M6A.T.Cr.TU.014.01.1.1. Lineage (NCBI taxonomy): Bacteria > Pseudomonadati > Pseudomonadota > Alphaproteobacteria > Hyphomicrobiales > Phyllobacteriaceae > Mesorhizobium > Mesorhizobium sp. M6A.T.Cr.TU.014.01.1.1. Next base: position 42,679 of record NZ_RZPG01000021.1, on the reverse strand, counting down.
ACTTCTTCATGCATCTGGTGAAGCATGACGGCGACAATGCCGAGAAGCACCGCGACTTCTACGACGAATATATGGCGGTGATGGATCTGACGGCGGAGTTCTACCTGCAGACGGTCGACACCGTGTTTGTCCGCCACGCTTTGCCCAAGGGCGAAATGACGCATCGCGGCGTGGCCATCGATCCCTCAGCGATCCGCAATGTCGCCCTGTTCACCGTCGAGGGCGAGAACGACGACATTTCCGGCCTCGGCCAGACCCAGGCCGCACACGACCTCTGCGTCAACATCCCCGCGGACAGGCACGCTCACTACATGCAGCCGGCGGTCGGCCATTACGGCGTCTTCAACGGCTCGCGCTTCCGCTCCGAAATCGTGCCGCGCATCGTCGACTTCATCACCAGCTATGGCCGCCAGACCCGCGTTGCAGTGAAGCCGAAGCTGGTCCGCACCGCCAAAAAGTAAGAATGCACCTTATGAGGCCCGGATGGTAGCAGCCGCTCAAATCGACCTGTTGCACAATAGCCGCGTTTTCGGCCGTGCCGGTAACCATGTCGCAAATCTGGCCGTTCGTATAATTGACGGGACTGTGAATCGCCCTTAACGTTTCGTTAACAACAAGGGACGAGGGGGACAATGATTTCCTCACCAATGGCGAGAAAGGTGCGCGTGTGCGCATTCGCAGGGCTGGCACTTGCGACAGGCTGGTCGACGGCGGCTTCGGCGGCCGGACCAATGGCAACCGGCGGCCCGACATCGCAGCCGATCGGCCATTACGATTTCTGCAAGACCAATCCGGCCGAATGCTCGATCCGCCCGGGCAATCTCGCCCCCGCCACCATGACCGGCTCGCTCTGGCGCAAGATGCTCAGCGTCAACGCCAGGGTCAACGCCGCCGTCAAGCCGATAAGCGACTTCGACATCTACGGCAAGGACGAGGTCTGGGCCTATCCGGCCAAGGGTGTCGGCGACTGTGAGGACTATGTCCTGGAGAAGCGCCGCGAATTGAACCGCATGGGCGTGTCCTACGCCGATCTTCTGATGACCGTGGTGCGCAAGCCCGACGGCGAGGGCCATGCAGTGCTGACGGTGCGCACGAGCAAGGGCGACTACATCCTCGACAATCTGGACGGAAAGGTCCGCGCGTGGGACCGGACCGGCTACCGCTTCCTCAAGCGGCAGGCGATCGACAATACCGGCCGCTGGGTCTCGATCCGTGATGGCCAGCAGGTTCTGGTCGGCGCGGTTCAGTAGCAGGCGATCACTTCGGCTGCTTCAAAGCCGCCCTGATTGATGCGGTGATGCGGCGAAGCTCGGCTTCGTCGAGTTTCTCGATGTTTTCGGCCAGCAGATTGGCAAGCTCGGTGGCGGCGGGGCTTAGGCCCGACGTATCGAGCTTCACTCGCGGGTGCGAGGTCTCGGCCAGCCGCGCGAGTTCTTCCGCATCGTCCCATATGACATTGAAATAGCCGATGATCTTCTGGATCAGCGTCCAGGTCGGCGCGCCGCGACGGCCATGCTCCAGCGCCGACAAATAGGCGGCGCTGACGCCGATCGCCTCGGCCATGGCCTTTTGACTGACGCCGCGCTCGCTTCGCAACGCGCGAAGCTTTTCGCCGAACGGGGTCACAAGTTCATCCTCAAGGGCGCGCCCGCCGCAGGCGGACATAGAGCGCGCCCGAGCCGCCATGGTTGCGGGCGGCATGGTCGTGGCTGGAGACGAGCGGCCTGAATGCGGGTGTCGACAGCCAGGCCGGCACGGCGCGCCGCAAGACGCCGTCGCCGCCCGACGAGGAGCCTTTGCCGGTGATGACCAGCACATAGCGGATGCCGCCGGCATGCGCCCGGTGCAGGAAGGAAAACAATAGCGAATAGGCCTCGTCCTGGGTCAGGCCATGCAGATCGACGCGGCCTTCGATCGGCAGCCGGCCCTTCGACAGTTTTTCCAGCGTCGGTTCGTCGAGCGCATGTGAAACGTGCTGCGTCTTTGCTTTCGCCGCCGCGGCCGGAGCCATGGCCTGGGCACGCGGCGGTGGCTTCGTGTCATCACCGTTGTCCGGGCCGATGTCGGGACTGTCGATGGTGGACTTGCCCTTCAGCGGCTTGGCCGTGTGCGCCACCAGGTTCCACAGCACCCGGTCGTCCTCGCTCAGCCTGTCGATGCGTCGGGTCATCGCCCCGCCTCCCGAACAAGCGGACGCGGTATCAGCGCGTAGAAATCGGCAGGATTGCGGACGACACCGGCGATCTCGCCGGCCGCGTCGCCCGTTCCGGCGAACAGGTCGCCACGGGCCGGCCCGGTGATGGCCGAGCCGGTGTCCTGCGCGATCATCAGCCGCCGGAACGGCTTTTTATCGAAGGCGGTCAGCGACGGCGCGTCGATGTAGAACGGCGTGCCGAACGTATGGAGCAGCCGGTCGACGGCGACGGAGCGGCCCGGCGTCAGCGGCACCTTTGCGGCAGCGATCGGCCCGAGTTCCGGGTCGTCGACCCCCGCCTCGCTGAGGGAAATCTCGCGGAAAAAAATATAGGAGCGGTTGCGCCACAGGATCTCGTCGATGCGATCCGGATGCGCCTTGAACCAGGCGCGGATCGACTGCATGGTCACCGCTTGCAGCGGGATTTCGCCTAGCTCACTCAGGATCTTGCCCGGTCCGGTAAAGCGCCGGCCGGATTTGGCGGCATAGGTGACGCGGCAAAGCCGGCCGTCGGTCATGGTGAGCCGCGCAGAACCCTGCACATGGATGAAGAAGGCGTCGACCTTGTCGGCGAGCCAGGCGATTTCCAACCCCTTGCCGGCCAGGCTTTTGCCGGCCAAACCTTCGCCGGCAAGCACGCCGCGCTCGATCTCGCCGCGGTCGAAGTACTCGACCGGTCCGTTCGGCGTCTCGCGGCCGAAGGCGAGATAAAGGTCCATGCCGGGCGGCCGGTTGGCGTCGTCGATGTCGACGAGGTCGGCCGGGCGCGACAGCAGCGGCACCGTAAAGCGCTCGGTTCGCACCGGTGAGGCGTCGACCACGGGTTCATAGAAGCCGGTGACGAGGCCGGCGCCGCCGCTTTCAGCCCTTATGTGCGCCGGGATGAAATGTCGCTCGAAGAAGGCGCGGGCTTGCGCCCGGTCGGTTGGCGGAACGGTGCGGGCCGCAGCGTAGGCGTCGGTGAAGGCGTTGAAGTCGACGCCGAGCCCGCCGGAGCGATAGGGTTTTGTCAGGACATGAAAAGCCGAACGCCGGAAAGCCGCGAACGCAGCCGGATGGTCGTCCTCGTCCCAACCGGGCAGATCGTCAAAGGATTTTTCGCGGAACGCCTGAGAAAGCGACACGACAGACCCCGCCGTGGTCCGGGCTCAGTCTTCTTCTTCGGTGGCGACCAGCTTCCAGTTCGGGTCGCGCGAGCGCGTGTCGCGGGCGAATGTCCAGACGTCCTTGACCTCGGCGACGGTCTCGGGATCGCCGTCGATGACGGCGCCGGCCTTGTCGCGCGTCGCCGAAATCAGCTCGCTGACGATGCGCAGCGTGATATGCGCCTCGCCGCCCTTCATCTCGGCGGAGACGATGTCGGCCTTGTCGATGCCGACGAAAGACGACTGGATCTTTTCCGATTTCGCCTCACGGTCGCCGATGGCCGCGACAAAGCCGTCATAGACCTCGCGCGACAACAAGTTCTTCAGCGTCTTGCGGTCGCCATCGGCGTAGGCCATGACGATCATCTCATAGGCCATCTTGGCGCCGTCGACGAAGGTCTTGGGGTCGAATGCCGGATCATTGTCCTTGATCGTGCGCAGGCCCCTGTTGAGATCGGTGTCAGGCTTGGCGAAGGCGTCGATCGCCGCGTAGGCGTCGATGGCCGGCTCTCCCGGCGCCCGCTTGCGCGGCAGCGAGACCACATTTTCGGGTTTCTGGGCGGCGTCCTCGCGCGTCCGGCTCGCCGTATAGGGATCGAAGGGCGGGCGTTCGCTGCCGGTGCGGCGGCCGAGCACGTTGCGCAGCTGGAAAAAGATCACAACCGCCGCAACCAGAAAGAAAATCGTGCCGAAGTCGAAGAATCCCATATCTTCCGCCAATCAATCCCTACTCCGGCCGGACCGCCCGGCCTAGCAATGGCTGCGGTCGCATAGCGTTCAACATTCAAAGCATATAGAACGCAAGGTGCCATCATTCAAATTAAAGGCAGGCATACCTATCTACAAGCTCCAGTGCCAGCGGCGATTGCTCACCGGCCGGCAAAACATGGAAACGATCGGTCAAGATTTGCGTATTTCGCTGCTTCCCCTGTTCATTCTCGCGCTTCCGCTGCTGGAGATCGCCGGTTTCGTCGTTGTCGGCCGCCAGGTCGGCGCATTGGCGACGGTCGGCCTGGTGCTGGCCTCGAGCATCGCCGGCGCGCTGTTGTTGCGATACCAGGGTTTCGGCGTCATGAGCCGGGTCCGTGCCGAGATGGACGCCGGACGTGATCCAAGCCGCCAGCTCGCGCACGGCGCGATGATCGTGCTGGCGGCGATCCTGCTCATCATTCCCGGCTTCATAACAGACATTTTCGGCATTCTGCTGTTCCTGCCGCCGGTCCGCGACCTTGCCTGGCGCCTGCTGAAAGGCCGCATCGTGCTGGCGACCAATTTCGGCACCGGCGGATTCCGCGCCCGGCAACGCGACAAGACCATCGATCTCGACGACGGCGACTATTCGCGCGGTGACGATCACGGGCGTGGACCGGATCACACTTCTCCCTGGCGCCGCCTCAAGGACGACTAGGTCACCTCAGGGGCGACTGGTCGGCAAACGCCTCCGGAACGAATGCCCGGCAAACCTTGTCTTGTCATGCCGACCATGGTAGCGAACGCCCGATTTCAATCCGGTCAGCAACGCTGCCCAGGCAAAAGGACAACAGCTTATGGCCAGCAAAGACGACGCGCCGACCGGCGCGGCCAATGGCAACGGTGACGTGACGCAGCCTTCGCTCAACGTGCTCGCCCAATATGTGAAGGACCTTTCCTTCGAAAGCCCCGGCGCGCCGAACTCGCTGCGCGGCCGCGACAAGGCCCCCGGCATCGCCATCAACGTCAATGTCAACGCCAACCCGCTTTCGGACAAGCAGTTCGACGTCAATTTGACGCTGAACGCCAAGGCGTCCTTCGATCAGGAAGTGCTGTTCAACGTCGAGCTGGTCTATGGCGGCGTGTTCGCCATCAGCGGCTTCCCGCAGGAGCACATGCTGCCGCTGCTGTTCATCGAATGCCCGCGGCTCTTGTTCCCGTTCGCCAGGCAGATCATTGCCGAGGCGACGCGCAATGGCGGCTTCCCGCCCTTGATGCTCGACCCGATCGATTTTGCGCAGATGTTCCAGCAAAAGCTGGCCGAGGACCAGGCCGCCGGCAAGGTCAAGGCGAGCTGAAGGCTATTATAGAGCAGCCTCTGAAAGCCCGGCTTCGCGCCGGGCTTTTTGTTTGGGACGAGCTCCTCGATCCTGACAGGTTGGAAGCCGACCGACAGTAACCGTCGATAGTTCCGTCAGCGCAAAACCTTGGAGATTGGCTGAAACATCCCTGCCTTCGTCATCCCAGGGCGGAGCAAGGAGCGAAGCGACGCGGCGCAGACCCTGGGATCCATGCCGTTACCTCGCGGCAGTGCTCCAGCGGACCAGAACGGAACGCTACCACCCCGTTCCGCGAAAGAGCTCGAACCACTCCGGATTGGTCTTCTCGATCAGGTCGATCTTCCATTGGCGCGGCCAGCGTTTCAGCGACTTCTCGCGCTGGATGGCGTCACGAATGTCGAAATGTTCTTCGTACCAGACCAGACGCTGCACGCCGTAGCGGCTGGTGAAGCGCGAGCCTTGGCCGGATTTGTGCTCCGGCATGCGGCGGCCAAGATCGTTGGTGACGCCGATGTAGATCGTGCCGCGCTTCTGGCTCGCGGTCATGTAGGCATAGCCGGTCATGACTGAAGGGTAACGAGCGCCGTTGCGGAAACAAGCGCCGTTCTGAGCCGCTGCACCCTTCGGCGGATGTAACGGCATGGATCCCAGGGTCTGCGCGCGTCGCTTCGCTCCTTGCTCCGCCCTGGGATGACGACGGGAGGGGATGTTTCTGCCAATCTCCAACGTTGGCGATCCGCCGCTGACCAGAACTATCGACGTTCGCTGCCGATCAGCGGCAACCCGTCAAAATCACTATGCCGCGGAGCTCGCTTCCGGCGTAACGCGCAGCCAGAGCGCCTTTTCGCCTAATGTGCCGACCATGCTCGCGTGCGCGGTGCGCTCTGCGTCGGTCAGGCGAGATGGCAGCGCTATCGGCCGCGCGCCGATGCTGATGTCGATATCGTCGACATTTCTCCTGCCGCCGGCGGGCGCCGTGGCACTGTCGAGGATCAGCGCCGCCTGCTTGCCGCCGATGAGCTCGATATAGACCTCGGCCAGCAACTCCGAATCGAGCAGCGCGCCGTGCTTGGTGCGACGGGTATTGTCTATGCCATAGCGCCGGCAGAGCGCGTCCAGCGAATTCGGTCCCATCGGATGCTTGCGGCGCGCCAACGCCAGCGTGTCGACGACAAGCCCGGGGTCGACGACCGGGTGGCCGAGCCGGCCGAATTCGACATTGAGGAAGGCGATGTCGAAAGTGGCATTGTGGGCGACCAGCTTGGCGCCGTCGATGAAGGCAAGAAACTCCTCGGCGATGTCGCTGAAGGCTGGCTTGCCTATGAGGTCGGCGGCGCTGATGCCATGAACGGCCTGCGCCTCCGCATGAATCGGTCGTCCCTGCGGGTTGATGTAATGGTGGAAGGTGCGGCCGGTCGGGAACCGATTGACCAGCTCGATGCAGCCAAGCTCGATGACGCGGTCGTCGCGGAAATCGAGACCGGTGGTTTCCGTATCGAAGATGATCTCGCGCATCAAAACAATCCGTTGGCTCCGGCGTCACTCCAGCCGAATCATGATGGGAACAAATTGGCAACATATTACGCCGGATGCAAGCGTCGTTAAGCAGGCTTGCCGACCTTATCCCCGGCCAGTTCGGCGACGATCGCATCGACCGCCGCGCGCGCCGCATCAAAACCCTGTCCGGTGTCGATGACGAAATCGGCTTGGCTGCGCTTTTCGGCGTCGGGAACCTGCCTGGCCAGGATCGACGCGAGCTTCTCTTCGCTCATCCCCGGCCGCGCCAGCACCCGGGCGCGCTGGATTTCGGCCGAGGCGGTGACGACCACGACCTTGTCGACGCGGTCTCGGCCGCCGGTTTCGAACAGCAGCGGGATATCGAGAACGACAAGCGGGGCGCCGGCGGCACGGTTCCTGGCCAGGAAGGCGTCGGCGTCGGCGCGGACCAGCGGATGGATGATCGCTTCCAGCCGTTTCAGCGCAGCCGCATCGCCAAGCACCCGCTCGGCCAGCTTTGTGCGATCGACCGACCCTGATCCGGTGGTTCCGGGAAAAGCCGCCTCCACCAGCGGAGCCGCCTTGCCGGCGTAGAGGCGATGCACCGCTTCGTCCGAATCGTGGACTGGCACGCCGGCCTCGGCAAACATCTTCGCCGTGGTCGACTTGCCCATGCCGATCGATCCGGTGAGGCCGAGCACGATCATGCTTTTCATTCCCTGGTCATTCTTGGCCTTGGTCATTCCTTGGCACCGAGATCGGCGACGATCATCCGGCGCAATTCGGCGGTGACCTCCGGCCTGATTCCGAACCAGCGCTCGAAGCCGGGCACTGCCTGGTGCAGCAGCATGCCGAGCCCGTCGACGGTTTTGAGGCCCCGCGCTTTGGCTGCGGCCAGCAACGGCGTTGCCAGCGGCACATAGACAATGTCGGTGACGATGGCATGGTCCGGCAGCCTGGCCGGATCGGCGGACAGGCCTTCATTGCCATGCATGCCGAGCGCTGACGTGTTGACCAGCAGGCCGGCATCGGCAAGCAGCTCGCCGGTCGCAGCCATGCCATGGGCCGAGACCCTGGCGCCGAAACGGTGGCGCAGTTCCTCGGCTCGAGCGAGCGTCCGGTTGACGACGCGGATGTCACTGATGCCGCGCTCAATCAGCGCGTGGATGACCGCGCGGGAGGCGCCGCCGGCGCCGAGCACCACGGCCGGGCCATTATTTGCCCAGCCGGGCGCATGCTCGTCCAGATTGGCGGCAAAGCCATGGGCGTCGGTGTTGCCGCCCCAAAGATCTCCGCCCTCGAACCACAGCGTGTTGACCGCGCCGATTTGCTCGGCCGCATCGTCGCGGCGCGCCGCCAGCGCGAAGGCGGCCTCCTTGTGCGGGATGGTGACGTTGCCGCCGCGGTAGCCATTCGTCTCGAGCGTTTTGACGAATTCGGCAAAATCGTCCGGCGCGACGTCGATGGCCCGGTAGCTGCCGTCGATGCCGTATTTCGCCAGCCAGTAGCCATGGATCTTCGGCGACCGCGAATGCGCCACCGGGTGGCCGGTGACGAAGGCCTTTTTCGCGGCCTCAGCCATCGATGGCTCCGAGGTCACGCAGCTTGGCCAGAACGGGCAGAAGCGGCAGGCCGACAATGGTGAAATAGTCGCCCTCTATTCTCTCGAACAGCTGGATGCCCTCGCCTTCGATCTGGTAGGCGCCGACGCTGGACAGCGCCTTGGCGCCGACGCGCGCCAGATGGCGGCCGATGAAGGCCGGATCGAGCTTTCGCATGGTCAGGCTGGCGATGCCGACATGCCGCCACAGAACTGCGCCGTCGCGGGCCAGCACCACGGCGCTGTTGAGCTGATGGGTCTTGCCCGATAACGCCAAGAGATGGCGGCGCGCGCCTTCCATGTCGGCCGGCTTGTGGAACACTTCGTCGCCGAGCGACAACGTCTGGTCGCAGCCAAGCACCATGGCGCCGGGCCTTCGCTCGCTGACTTCGGTGGCCTTGGCCTCGGCGAGCACCAGGGCAACGTCCTCGGGCGAGACGCCGCTGTCTTTTAGCGGAGCCTCAAGCGCGCGCTCATCGACTTCCGCCGGAACCGCCTCGACCGCCACGCCGGCATGGACGAGCATCGCCTTGCGGAACGGGCTGCCTGAGGCAAGAATGATTTTTTCGGTCATGGTTTTTCGTCCGGTCTTGCCCTTCTCCCCTTGTGGGAGAAGGTGGATTGGCGCGCAGCGCCAAGACGGTTGAGGGGTGTTGGAAGGATTGCTGTCGGTGCCAAGCTGGAACACCCCTCATCCGACCGAGCTTCGCTCGGCCACCTTCTCCCACAAGGGAAGAAGGAAAGGACCGCCCACAGCACAAGCGCCCGAACCCTACCGTGTCTTACCCCGCAGGGCAACGATAGCCGCCGCCGTCTCCTCGATCGAGCGGCGGCTGACGTCGATCATCGGCCAGCCATGCCGGGTGCAGATCTGGCGGGCGTAGGCGAGTTCCTCGGAGATCGCGGCGCGGTCGACATAGTCGGTCGGCTCATAGGCGCTGGTGTTGCCGAGGATGCGGTTCTGGCGGACCTGCGAGATTCGCTCGGCGGTGGCAATCAACCCGACGATCAGCGGCTTCGTGGCGCTGACCAGGCTTTCCGGTACCGGCACGCCGAGCACGATCGGGATGTTGGCGGTCTTGATGCCGCGATTGGCGAGGTAGATGCTGGTCGGCGTCTTTGACGTGCGCGAAATGCCGACGAGCACGATGTCGGCGTCATCCATATTGGCTGGCAGCTGGCCGTCATCATGCTCCATGGTGAAGTTGAGCGCGTCGATGCGGCGAAAATATTCGGCGTCCAGCACATGCTGGGCGCCGACGCGGCGGCCGGCCGGCGTGCCGAGATAGGACTGGAACACGGTCAGCACCGGTTCCAGCACGGAGACGCAAGGCAGGCCCATGGCGGCGCAGCGTTCGTCGATGCCGCGGGCGAGTTTCTGGTCGACAACCGTATAGAGGATGATGCCCGGCTCCTCCTCGATGTCCTCGAACACTTTCGTCACCTGCTTTTCGGTGCGGATGAGTGGGTAGATATGCTCGATGGCGCGCGCATCCTTGTATTGCGCGGAAGCCGCCCGCCCGGCCGCCAGCAGCGTTTCACCGGTGGCATCGGAAATCAGGTGAAGGTGAAAGAAGCTCTGGGGTTTGTTCACAGGCGTTCGTTCCAAGCTGTGGGCCGATGTGGATAAGGTCGGTCGGAAAGATCGGTCGGTTTGGGGCGACTGTATCAGATGCCAGTTTGTCCACAATTCGATGCGCTGTCGGCTTCGTCGGGCGGCTGGGGACAAGTCCGGGGACGGGCTTTTTTGACTCAGCCCCATCCACAGGCCCATTTTCTTTGCGCGGGCGGCAACGCATTGTTCCCAGTCGGAAATTTCCAACTGTCCCCAATCCCCTCCTATCCGGCAGAAGAAGCACGCGACAATATGCTGGCTGGCCTTTTCCGGGGCAAAACGGGACAGGAGACAACCACCGATACCAACAGACTCTTAGAATCATAAGATTCCTAGAAATAGAATATTTAATTATAGAGAAGCCTGGAGAGGCAGAGGATTTGACTCTTTGACTGGGCCTAAGAGAGATCATGAACGGTCGCTGCCGATCGGCCTTCAGCCGCCAATCTCCAACATCTGCGATCGGCCGCAGGCCACCATGCGAGCGCTGAATGCCTGAAAACCGGATCATGCTGGACGTGTTGAAGGGCGAAGCGGTGTTCCCGCCGCCGCTCTGGATGATGCGCCAGGCCGGGCGCTATCTGCCGGAATATCGGGAGACACGCAGGCGGGCCGGGTCGTTCCTCGATCTCTGCTATAATCCCGACTTCGCTGTGGAGGTGACGCTGCAGCCGATCGAGCGCTTCGGCTTCGACGCATCGATCCTGTTTTCCGATATCCTTGTCGTGCCGCATGCGCTGGGCCGCGACGTGCGCTTCGAGGAAGGACGCGGGCCGCTGTTGACGCCGATCTCGGCCACGGAGATTGCGGCTCTGGACGGCGAAACGTTTCACGTGAATCTCGAACCGGTCTATGAGACGGTCAGACGGCTGCGGGCAAAACTGCCCGATGAAACGACGCTGATCGGCTTCTGCGGCGCGCCCTGGACGGTGGCGACCTATATGATTGCCGGCCATGGCACCCCAGACCAGGCGCCGGCGCGGCTGTTCGCCTATCGTGAGCCGGCAGCTTTCTTGCAGCTGCTGAATGTGCTTGCCGATCATTCGGCCGCCTATCTGATCCGGCAGATTGAGGCCGGCGCCGATGTGGTGCAGATCTTTGACTCGTGGTCCGGCGTTCTCGATGAAGTTTCTTTCGAGGCGTTTTGCGTCAGGCCGGTGGCGGAGATCGTCAGGCAGGTGCGAGCAGTCCATCCCGACGTTCCGATCATCGGCTTTCCCAAGGGTGCCGGCGCTCACTACACGAGCTATCGGCAGAAGACCGGCGTGACGGGGCTGGGGCTCGACTGGACCGTGCCGCTATCGACAGCAAAGGAATTGCAACACGGTGGCGCCGTGCAGGGCAATCTCGATCCGTTGCGGCTGGTGGCCGGGGGCAAGGCTCTAGCCGACGGCGTCGACGCTATCCTGAAGGCACTCGGCGATGGGCCGCTGATCTTCAATCTCGGCCACGGTATCACGCCGGAGACGCCGATCGCGCATGTCGAGGCGATGGTGAAGCTGGTGCGGAGCGCATCATGACGATGATGGGGAAAGGCCCTGCGGAAGGTGGTGTTGGCGCAATGCGCCGCGCAGCGATCGCGATTGCGGTTTTCCTCGTGTTGGCCGGGCTTCTGTTCCGGTTCGGACCGGATGATTTCTATCCCTGGGCAAAGGCGATCCACGTCATCGCCGTCATCTCGTGGATGGCGGGCATGCTCTATCTGCCGCGGCTGCTGGTCTATCATGCCGATGCGGAGAAAGGCTCGGTCCAGTCCGAAACCTTCAAGGTGATGGAGCGCCGCCTGCTGCGCGGCATCATCAATCCGGCGATGATCATCACCTGGGCGTTCGGCCTCTGGCTGGCCTGGAAGGGCTTCGGTTTTCAGGGCGGCTGGCTGCATGCCAAGATCGCCGCGGTGCTCGGGCTCTCCGCCGTTCATGGCTATCTCGCCGGCGCGGTGCGCAAATTCGCCGAGGACCGCAACGAAAAGCCCGCGAGGCACTGGCGGATCGTCAACGAGATCCCCACATTGCTGATGATCGTCATCGTCGTGCTGGTCATAGTGAAGCCTTTCTGAGGCTTCGATGACCTGCAAAAGGCGGCTTGCTCTTTCAGTCGACCGACGATAAAAGACGGGTCTTCCTTCCCGTCATGCGCCGCCCCATTCATCGCTTCGGCCGCGCCCGGCATTTGTCGCATCCCGCCGATATTTTCCCAATGCTTACTCACTCAGAGTCCGTCTAATGATGCAAGAAATGAAACTCGCAGAGTTCAAGAACAAGAAACCGCCAGAGCTGATCGCCTATGCCGAATCGCTCGAGGTCGAGAACGCCAGCGTCATGCGCAAGCAGGAGCTGATGTTCGCGATCCTGAAGAGGCTGGCAACGCAGGATATCGAGATCATCGGTGACGGCGTCGTCGAGGTGCTGCAGGACGGTTTTGGCTTCCTGCGCTCGGCCAATGCCAATTATCTGCCGGGTCCGGACGACATCTATATCTCGCCGTCGCAGATCCGCCGGTTCTCGCTGAAGACCGGCGACACGGTCGAAGGCCCGATCCGCAGCCCGAAAGAGGGCGAGCGCTATTTCGCGCTGCTCAAGGTCAACACGATTAATTTCGACGACCCGGAAAAGATCCGCCACAAGATCCATTTCGACAATCTGACGCCGCTTTACCCGACCTCGCGGCTGAAGATGGAAATGGAGGTTCCGACCTCGAAGGACATCTCGGCCCGCGTCATCGACCTGGTGGCGCCGCTCGGCAAAGGCCAGCGCGCCCTGATCGTGGCGCAGCCGCGCACCGGCAAGACGGTGCTGTTGCAGAACATCGCCCACTCGATCACCACCAATCATCCGGAATGCTATCTGATCGTGCTCTTGATCGACGAGCGGCCGGAGGAAGTCACCGACATGCAGCGCTCGGTGAAGGGCGAGGTCGTGTCCTCGACCTTCGACGAGCCGGCGGTGCGCCACGTCCAGGTCGCCGAAATGGTGATCGAGAAGGCCAAGCGCCTGGTCGAGCACGGGCGTGACGTCGTCATCCTGCTGGATTCGATCACCCGCCTCGGCCGCGCCTATAACACCGTGGTGCCGTCATCCGGCAAGGTGCTGACCGGCGGTGTCGACGCCAATGCGCTGCAGCGGCCGAAGCGCTTCTTCGGCGCCGCCCGCAACATTGAGGAAGGCGGCTCGCTGACCATCATCGCCACCGCGCTGATCGATACCGGCAGCCGCATGGACGAGGTCATCTTCGAAGAGTTCAAGGGCACCGGCAATTCGGAAATTGTGCTCGACCGCAAGGTGGCGGACAAGCGCATCTACCCGGCGATGGACATCCTCAAGTCCGGCACCCGCAAGGAAGATCTTCTGGTCGCCCGCCAGGACTTGCAGAAGATCTTCGTGCTGCGCCGCATCCTGGCGCCGATGGGCACGACCGACGCCATCGAGTTCCTCATCGACAAGCTCAAGCAGACCAAGACCAATGCGGATTTCTTCGATTCGATGAATACGTAAGAGGGCTGAGGCGCGGCGATCCCCCCCTCTGTCCTGCCGGACATCTCCCCCACAAGGAGGGAGATTGGCCGTCATGACTGATTTCACCAACCACCAACTTTGCAAAAGGGACGCTGTCGGGCGAAGCTGCCGATCTCCCCCCGAGTGGGGGAGATGTCCGGCAGGACCGAGGGGGGCGCTGTTCCCGGTTCTGCGCACCTTTGCGCCTACTGACGATGTAACAGGCGTTCGAGCTCCTCGGCGCTCGTTACGGCCGGCAGGCAGACCTGCCCGGTGCACAGCCAGGCGCCGGGCTTGTCGGTTGGCGGCAGCATGCCCCCCGGCAAAGCCGGCACGTTCCCCACCGAACCGACTGGCACGATAGTGTCGATCCGGCGCGGGTCGGGATTTCGATTCGCAACCGGAACAAGCCGGGGATTCTCCGGGTCATCAACCAGCACCAGTTTCAATGGCTCGATCGCCAGGGCACAGGCGTTGACGATGCCCGCCTGGCCATAGGCCTGATGCGCCGCACGGCCGGCCGCGTGTTCGGCGACCTTCCAGGTCTTTTCCTGCAATTCGAGATCGCCTGAAAGCGAGGACAATCGGACCATGGCCTCGATGATCTGGCCGGTGGCTGACGGGATGGCCTCGTCGACATCGCCCCTGATGCGGATCGGCACATCGCTGCTGTCCGAAGCGGTGAGATAGTAGCCGGTGTCGTCACCGTCGCGATGCCATCGGTCGAGCTGCGCGATGAATTGGCCGGCTAGCTCGGCATAGCTCGATGTGCCGGTAGCCTCGAACAATGAGAGCGCGGCGTTGGCCATGGCGGCGTAGTCGCTCGACAGCGCCGGGAACAGCTTCTTTGCGCCAAGCATCGAATGCGGCAAGCGGCCGTCTCGGCTGGCGCTGGCAATGGCAGCGAAGGCCTGTTCCGCCGCCTCGATCCAGTCGATCCGTTTCAGGGCGCGCCCGGCTTCGGCGAGAGCCGCGATGACCAAGCCGTTCCAGTCGGTCAAGATTTTCCCGTCCCGCCCGGGCCTGACGCGCTGCTCGCGGGCTGCCAGCAATTTTTCTTTTAACGGAGTGAGCCGGTCGCGATCGACCACGCTTTGCGTTTGCTGCGCTCCGGTCTGGTGGATGATTGGCTTGCCCTCCCAGCCATGTGGGCCGGAAAGCGTGAAGTGTTTGAAAAACAACGCTGATTCATCGCCAAGAGCGGTTTCGATCTCATCCCTGCTCCAGGTGTAGAACAACCCCTCCTCGCCCTCACTGTCGGCGTCGAGGCTGGCGGCGAAAGCGCTGCCATCGACGCGCATCTCGCGCAAGAGCCAGTCGATCGTCTCTTCGATTCGTACCCGGAACAAATCATTGCCCGATGCCGCATAGGCCCAATTGCACAGCCGGATGAGCTGGGCGTTGTCGTAGAGCATCTTTTCGAAATGCGGCACCAGCCACTCGGCATCGGTCGAATAGCGGCTCAGCCCGCCGCCGATATGGTCGTAGATCCCGCCCGCCAGCATCTTTTCGAGGCTGAGCAGCACGGCGTCGCGATGCGATGTGCTACCGTCGCGCAGCCACGACAGCCAAAGCGTCTGCATGAAAGGCGCGTTGGGGAATTTGGGCGCGCCGCGCAGGCCGCCGAGATCCCTGTCGATCATGCCGTCGATGCCTTGGGCAAGGTTCGCGAGCGTGTCGCGGTCGAGCACAGCCTTGGCATGCGTGCCGGCCAGCCGCGTCTCGACATGCGTGGTTAGGCCGTTGGCGCTTTGGTTAACGCTTTCTTTCTTCTCCCGCCACGCCTTGTCGACCGCCTCTAGCACCTGGACGAAGCCCGGACGGCCGTAACGCGCCTCGCGCGGAAAATAGGTGCCGCCCCAAAATGGCTTTCCGTCCGGCGTCAGGAACATGGTCAGCGGCCATCCGCCCTGCTCGCCCATCGAGGACAGCGCGGCCATATAGATCTGGTCGATGTCCGGCCGCTCCTCGCGATCCACCTTGATATTGACGAAGAGACGGTTCATGACGGCGGCGACGTCGTCATTCTCGAAGCTTTCGTGCGCCATGACATGGCACCAGTGGCAGGCGGCGTAGCCGACCGAGAGCAGGATTGGCCGCTGCAGCGTCCTTGCTTCGGCGAGCGACGCCGGCGACCATGCCCGCCAATGCACCGGGTTGCCGCTATGCTGCTGCAGATAGGGGCTGGCCTCTTCGGCAAGTAGATTTTGCGCGGGCAGATTTTGCGCGGGTGATGTCACGGGTCGGGCACTCGGCGAATTGTCGATGAAGCGAAGCTAGGGCGGTTGTGCTGGGTCGGCAAATGATTTCGGTTGGTTCCATTGTTGCCCTGTCGAGCGGCCGCCTGCCCGCCGGCGTTGCCGTGATCCGCATTTCGGGTCCGCAAAGTCGATTCGTCGTCGAAACGATTGCCGGTCCAATGGTTAAGAACCGTGTTGCGGCCTATCGGAAGTTCAGGGCGCCGGACGGATCGGTGCTCGACAGCGGCCTGGTCGTTTTCTTCGCAGGACCGAACAGCTTTACTGGTGAGGATATCGCGGAATTCCATGTCCATGGCGGCCGCGCCGTGGTGGCGAAGATGCTGGAGACGATCGCCGGCTTCGATGGCGTCAGGCATGCCGAGCCGGGCGAGTTTACACGCCGCGCCTTTCTTAACGGCAAGGTCGACCTGGTCGAGACCGAGGCGCTGGCCGATCTCGTTAACGCCGAGACGGAGGCGCAGCGACGCTTTGCCGTGCAGAATGCCGAGGGTGTGCAGAGCGAGCTCTATCTGGGCTGGCGGCGTCGGCTCATCCATGCGCGGGCGATGATCGAAGCCGAGATCGATTTTGCCGACGAAGACGATGTGCCCGGTTCCGTTGCAGAGACGGTCTGGTCGGACGTCCGGGCGATGATCGACGAGATCGAGCGTCATGTCGAAGGTTTCCGAGCCGCAGAGATCATCCGCGACGGGTTCGAGGTCGTCATCCTCGGCGCGCCGAATGCCGGCAAGTCCAGTCTGTTCAATGCGCTGGCCCGGCGCGAGGCGGCGATCGTCACGGAAGAGCCCGGCACGACCCGCGATCTGCTCGAGGTGGTGCTGGACCTGGAGGGGATGCGCGTCAGAGTGACCGATACCGCCGGCCTGCGCGAGACGCCCGGCAGGATCGAGGCGATTGGCATCGAAAGGGCAAGGAGCAAGGCCGGAACCGCCGATCTGTTGCTCGTGTTGGAGGATATGGTGGACCCGGTCCCGATCGGCGCAATACCGGCCGATATCCCGACATTGAGGATCGGGACAAAGGTCGATTTGCTGCGAGATGAATCGCTTGCAACGCGCTACGACGCGGTCATCTCGACCAGGGACGGAACAGGGCTGGCGGAGCTGCTGGCGGAGATCGGCCAACGCGCCGCGGCGCAAATCGGCCAGGCCGGCGATGTCCTGCCGTCGCGGCTGCGGCACGTCGAGCTTCTCAATGAGGCGAAACGCTTTCTGCTTGCGGCGGTGGCAGGGGATGAGCGCGGGCAAGAGCTGCGGGCCGAGGAATTGCGGCTGGCAGCTGATAGGCTTGGCCGGATCGTTGGGGCGGTCGATGTCGAGGATTTGCTGGACGTAATCTTCTCGCAGTTCTGCATCGGCAAATGACTCACGTGAAACACTGGGCGGAAAGACTCACGATGATTCACGTGAAACGCTGAGCGACCAACGTCGAAGGCATTGTTTCACGTGAAACGGTTCGCCGGGCAATCGCTTTAGGTTGAGTCCGCTCCTCACTGATTCCGGGGCGAGCCGTGGCGCGCCGGCGCTAGAGCTTTGTGCGGTTCTCCCTTCTCCCCTTGTGGGAGAAGGTGTCGCCGAAGGCGATGGATGAGGGGTGCTCCAGCTTGGCTGCGACGGCACTCCGTCCAGCACCCCTCAACCGTCTTGGCGCTGCGCGCCAATCCACCTTCTCCCACAAGGGGAGAAGGGAAGACGGCGCCGGCTTCGCCACTTCTTCGAAGAGATTTGCCCGCCAAGCTCCACCTATTCTTGACACCACGTTCTGACGGGCACATGTGTCGGTCGACTTGAATGCGGGATTCTGAAATGACCGATCACTATGATGTGGTTGTGGTGGGCGGCGGCCATGCTGGTTGCGAGGCGGCCAGCGCTGCCGCGCGCGCCGGTGCCAAAACCGCTCTGGTGACGCTGCGCTTCGAGACGATCGGCGTCATGTCCTGCAATCCGGCGATCGGCGGGCTCGGCAAGGGCCATTTGGTTCGCGAGATCGACGCCATGGACGGGCTGATGGGGCGCGTCGCCGACGCGGCCGGCATCCAGTTCCGTCTGCTCAACCGCCGCAAGGGGCCTGCGGTGCGCGGGCCGCGCACCCAGGCCGACAGAAAGCTCTATCGGCTCGCCATGCAGGCGGCGATTCGCGAGCAGGCCCGTCTCGACGTGGTCGAGGGCGAGGTCCTGGATTTCGAAATCGACAATGAGCGCATAGCCGCGGTGCTGCTGGCGGATGGCCGCCGGCTTCCCTGCGGCGCCGTGGTGCTGACGACCGGCACTTTCCTGCGCGGGCTGATCCATATCGGCGAGAAGAAGATCGTTGCCGGCCGCATGAACGAGCAGGCCAGCCTTGGCCTGTCGGCGACGATGAGCAGAGCGGGTTTCAAGCTCGGGCGGCTGAAGACCGGCACGCCGCCGCGGTTGGACGGGCGCACGATCGATTGGGCGTCGCTGGAGAGCCAGGCGGCGGACGAGGATCCGGTGCCGTTCTCGCTGATGACCGACCGCATCGACAATCCGCAGATCCATTGCGGCATCACGCGCACGACGGCGGCGACGCACGAGCTGATCCGCGCCAATCTGAGCCGTTCCGCCATGTATTCCGGCTCGATCGAAGGGGTCGGGCCGCGTTACTGTCCGTCCATCGAAGACAAGATCGTCAAGTTCGGCGACCGCGAAGGCCACCAGATTTTTCTGGAGCCGGAAGGGCTGGACGATGACACCGTTTACCCCAACGGTATTTCGACCTCGCTGCCCGAGGACGTTCAGATCGACATTCTGAAGACCATTCCTGGCCTTGAGCGTGCCATCATGCTGCAGCCCGGCTATGCCATCGAGTATGATCACGTCGATCCGCGCGAGCTTAAACCGACGCTGGAAACCAAGCGGATTGGCGCTCTTTTCCTGGCCGGGCAGATCAACGGCACCACCGGGTATGAGGAGGCCGCCGCGCAAGGGCTGCTTGCCGGCCTCAACGCTGCGCGGCAGGCTTCGGCAAGCGACCAGATCGTGCTCAGCCGCACGGAGGCCTATATCGGGGTGATGGTCGACGACCTGACCAGCCGCGGCATTGCCGAACCCTATCGCATGTTCACTTCGCGGGCCGAGTTCCGGCTGTCGCTGCGGGCCGACAATGCCGATGAGCGGCTGACGCCGCTGGCGACGAAGCTCGGGATCGCTTCACCGGAGCGGATGCAGCGCTTCAACGATGTCGTGCAGGAGCTTGAAAAGGCGAGGGACCTTGCGCTTGGAACGACCATGACCCCCAACGAAGCGGCGCGCCATGGGCTGGAGATCAACAGGGACGGAGTGCGTCGCTCCGCCTATGAGTTGCTGGCTTATCCCGGTGTCGATATCGCCTGGTTGGCCCGAATCGCTCCCGAATTTGGCGCCATCGACGCCAAAACGGCAGAGCGCCTCGAAACGGAGGCGAAATATTCGGTTTATCTCGATCGGCAACAGGCTGATGTCTCGCAGATCAGGCATGAGGAAAGCCGGCTGATCCCGGCTTCGCTCGACTTTGCTTCTGTGCCGGGCCTGTCCAATGAGCTGAAGCAGAAGATGCTGGCACGCCAGCCGCGTTCCGTCGCCGACGCACAGCGGATGGAAGGCATGACGCCGGCGGCACTGGCAATCATTGTCGCGCATGTTCGCAACGCCGAGGCTGCCGCGCGAAGGAATGTTGCGTGAGCGCTGCCTCCTGGGCGAGCCTGCAAGCGGCTGCAGGTCCGGTTTCACGTGAAACATTCGAACGCCTGGTCGAGTTCGAGGTGGTTTTCCAGAAATGGAACCGCCGGATAAACCTGGCGGCGCAATCGACGCAGGACGATGTCTGGCGCCGCCACATCCTCGACAGCACGCAGCTTGCGCGAATCAAGCCGGATGCGAAGCGCTGGGTCGATCTCGGCTCTGGCGGCGGTTTTCCCGGCCTGGTGCTTGCCTTCCTGCTTGCCGAGCGTGACGGCGCCAGCATCGATCTGGTTGAGAGCAATCGGAAAAAGGCGTCGTTCCTGCAGGCGGTCGTCGGGCAATTCAATCTGCCCGCGAGAGTCATCGCGCGGCGCATCGATGATGCCTATCCGCTTGTTTCGACACCTCAAATCGTCACGGCAAGAGCGCTGGCGTCGCTTCCGACGTTGCTTGACCTATCGGCGCCGTGGCTGACGGCGGGCGCGCGCGGCCTGTTCCACAAAGGCCGGGATTACCGCGCCGAAGTGGCAGAAAGCGCTCAACGATGGTCGTTCGATCTGGTAGAACATGCCAGCGCGACCGACGCTCATGGTGTCATCCTCGAACTGTCTGATTTGCGCCAACTGACTTAGATCGGCGACCTCGGAATGAATTTCTGGCATAGACCCATGATGAAGAATGGCCCCCGAATCATCACCGTAGCCAACCAGAAGGGCGGCGTCGGCAAGACGACGACGGCCATCAATCTGGCCACGGCGCTGGCGGCGATCGGCGAAAAGGTGCTGATCGTCGACCTCGATCCGCAAGGCAATGCCTCGACAGGCCTTGGCATCGACCGCAAGGACCGGACCGTCTCGTCCTATGACGTGCTGACCGGCGAGCTGGATCTGGAAGCAGCGGCGATCCCGACGGCGGTACCCGGGCTGTCGATCGTGCCGTCGACGCTTGATCTGCTCGGCATCGAGATGGAGATCGCTTCCGCACCCGACCGGGTGCTCAAGCTGCGCAATGCTCTCCGTGCCGCGAGCGAGCGTGGCGCGCCGTTCGGCTATGTGCTGATCGATTGTCCGCCATCGCTCAATCTGCTGACGCTGAACTCGATGGCGGCGGCCGATTCGGTCCTGGTGCCGCTGCAATGCGAATTCTTCGCGCTTGAAGGCTTGAGCCAGTTGCTGGAGACGGTCGAGCAGGTGCGCCGCTCGATCAATCCCGATCTGATCATTCAGGGCATCGTGCTGACCATGTATGACGGCCGCAACAACCTCGCCAACCAGGTGGTGCAGGATGTGCGGGCGCATATGGGCGACAAGGTCTACGAAACCGTCATCCCGCGCAATGTGCGTGTCTCCGAGGCGCCGTCCTATGGCAAGCCGGCGATCCTGTACGACCTCAAATGCTCCGGCAGCCAGGCCTATCTGCAGCTTGCCTCCGAGGTGATCCGCCGCGAGCGCAAACTGCGCGCCGCCTAATGCATCGGGATTGCGACTTGCAGAAGATAATTCGATACCGAAACGATCTGGACAGACGATGAGCGAAGACCTTTCAAGAAAAAGACTGGGGCGGGGACTGGCCGCGCTGATCGGCGAAATCGATCGTCCGGCAGCAGTGGAAAAGCAAGGCATGAATGCCGACGGCAAGGTGCCGATCGAGTTCCTGAGCCCGAACCCTAAAAATCCGCGCCGGCATTTTGGCGACGCCGACCTGACCGATCTTGCCCAGTCGATCCGCGAGCACGGCGTGGTGCAGCCGGTGGTGGCGCGGCCGTCGCCGACGCAAGCTGGCCGCTACGAGATCATCGCCGGCGAGCGGCGCTGGCGCGCGGCGCAGCGCGCCGGGCTGAGCGAGATTCCGATCATCGTGCGCGACGTCAACGATCGCACCGCACTCGAGCTGGCGATCATCGAAAACGTCCAGCGCACCGACCTCAATCCGGTCGAGGAGGCGATGGGCTACCAGCAGTTGATCGACGATCACGGCTACACCCAGGCCGATCTCGGCCAGGTGATCGGCAAGAGCCGCAGCCATGTCGCCAACACGCTGAGGCTGCTGAAGCTGCCGGACGTGATCCGCGACATGCTGGTCGACGGCGCGCTGTCGGCCGGCCACGCCCGCACATTGGTGACGGCAGAGGATCCGGCGGGCCTGGCCAAGCGGATCGTCGAGGAGGGGCTTTCGGTGCGCCAGGCCGAAGCGCTGGCGCAGATGCCGGCGGGCGCTCCAACCGTAAAGCGACAGCCTGCGGAACCGGCGCAAAAAGATGCCGATACGCTGGCGCTGGAAAAGCTGATGACCGACACGATAGGCATGATCATCACGATCGAGCACAAGGAACGCGGCGGCGTGCTGCGCGTCGCCTATCGGACATTGGACCAGCTCGATGAGCTCTGCCGAAGGCTGAAGCAGGAGCGGTAGGTGCTGAGGTACGCCTGTTTTTAGCCGGCAAATAATCTTCGGCTTAGGAGCAACCCGGCGGACATCTTCGCCCTGGTAATACAACGAGGGTTGGCGAATGCCGGCCCTTCCTTTTTCC
Organism: Mesorhizobium sp. M6A.T.Cr.TU.014.01.1.1; assembly: GCF_004022765.1. Classification (NCBI taxonomy): domain Bacteria; kingdom Pseudomonadati; phylum Pseudomonadota; class Alphaproteobacteria; order Hyphomicrobiales; family Phyllobacteriaceae; genus Mesorhizobium; species Mesorhizobium sp. M6A.T.Cr.TU.014.01.1.1. The sequence goes on along the minus strand of NZ_RZPG01000021.1, from coordinate 20,633 downwards.
GTGCGCTGGTGATTGGCGAAATCGCCGAGGCTGCTGATCTCCCCCCTCGAGGGGGAGATGGCCGGCAGGCCAGAAGGGGTCGGCTCACATAAAGCGCCTACGTCGTCTGTCGTCGCGAAAGGCGTCGGCATTCCACGCGCTGGGACCCCCTCTGTCGCCTTCGGCGACATCTCCCCCTCAAGGGGGGAGATCATCCGCGCTGAGCCAGCCTTGCACTCTCCACGGCAATGCCGAGCAGCGCTTGCCGTGCCAGCGCGACCGACAGGTCCGGCCGTCGGCGCGTCTGCAGGACCGCCGTCTGCAGCCTGGTCAAAGCGCGGCCAAGCGCCTCGCTGTTCCAGCGTTCGAGGGCCTTCTCCACCAGCTTGCGCCTGGTAAAAAAAACCGGCGGGCGCGCCGCGGCAACGACCGAAGCGGCGTTGCGGCCGCCGGTGTCCATCTGGCCGCGCATCGCCTGGATCGCCTGCAGCTGCCGCATCGCCGACGACAGCACCAGAAAAGCCTGGCCGCCGGACTGGCAGTGGCGGGTGAAGGCCATGTCGAAGTCGCCGACCTTGCCTTCGAGCAAAGCATCGACGGCGTCGTCGAAGGAGAGACCGGAGACGTCGCCCGATGTCGCCTTGACGTCGTCGAGGCCGATCTCGGTCTGGCCGTGGGCGTAAAGCACCAGCTTCTCGATCTCGCCGCGCGAGGCCAGCCGGTCACCGCCGAGGTTCCGGCGCAGCGCCTGGCGCGCCTCCAGCGTCATCGACATGCCGGCCTTGCGCAATTCGTCGTCGATGACCGTGTCGATGTCGCGGGCCTCGTCGGCGTAGCACGGCAGCGCCATGGCAATGTCGGCCGCCTCGACGATGGCGCGCAGGCCGACGCCTTTCTTCAAGTCGCCGGCTTCAATGAGTATGATCGCATCCTGCGCGGGCTCTGATGTCAGCGCCTTGACGTCGTCGGCAAGCGCCTTCTGGCCGCTGGCGTTGCGCACCCAGAGCAGGCGCCGGTCTGAAAACATCGGCACGGTGCGGGCTTCGTCGAGCAGGCGGCCCTCGTCGCGATCGACTTCCGAACCGTCCAGCCTGACCACCGAGAACGGATCGTCGAGCGGCAGGCCGGTTTTGCCGGCAAAGGCCTTCGCCCGCTCGGCGACGAGCCCGCGATCGGGCCCGTAAAGCAGGACGATCGAGATGCGCGGATCCGGCCGCGCCAACCACGAATCGACCTCGTAACCTTTCTTCTGTGCCATGCGGGGATGGTTAGCATGATGCGGGCGCGGGGTGAACGGCGGGGCTCCTTCTTCCTTCTCCCCTTGTGGGAGAAGGTGGATTGGCGCGCAGCGCCAAGGCGGTTGAGGGGTGCTGGACGGAGCGCCGTCCTTGCCAGGCTGGAACACCCCTCATCCGACCGAGCTTCGCTCGGCCACCTTCTCCCACAAGGGGAGAAGGAGACGCCGCGCGAAGCCCCTAATCCGCTCCGAATTGCTCATCTGGCGGGAAACCTGGCGCAATCATACGCCAAATTGCGCGTGGCGGCGGAAGATCGACAAGAAATTTCGCCGACATATCTTCATCTTGGCGAGTGCCGGCCGGTGCGTCGCTGGCCTGAAGCCTTGCCCGACGAATTGGCACTGGTCCGGCGGTGTGCAACTATCGCGCCAGGCAACATTGGAGGATCTTGGTCATGGCCGATACAGGAATGTTGCGCTTCCATGTGCCGGAGCCGGAGGTGCGGCCGGGCGGGACGCCGGATTTCTCTGACGTGACCATCCCCAAGGCCGGCTCGGTGCCGCGTCCCGAGATCGATGTCGATCCGCGCACCATCCGCGATCTGGCGTTTTCGATCATCCGGGTGCTCAACCGCTCCGGCGAAGCCGTCGGGCCATGGGCCGGGCTGCTTTCCGACGACGAATTGCTGGAAGGGCTGCGCCACATGATGACGCTGCGCAGCTTTGACGCCCGCATGCAGATGGCGCAGCGGCAGGGCAAGACCTCCTTTTACATGCAGCATCTCGGCGAAGAGGCGGTGAGCTGCGCCTTCCGCAAGGCGCTGGCGCCGGGCGACATGAACTTTCCGACCTATCGGCAGGCAGGGCTGCTCATCGCCGACGGCTATCCGATGGTCACGATGATGAACCAGATCTATTCGAACGAGGCCGACCCGCTGAAGGGGCGGCAATTGCCGATCATGTATTCGTCGAAGGAGCATGGCTTCTTCTCGATCTCCGGCAATCTGGCGACGCAATATATCCAGGCGGTCGGCTGGGCGATGGCTTCGGCGATCAGCAATGATTCTAAGATCGCCGCCGCCTGGATCGGCGACGGCTCGACCGCCGAGTCCGACTTCCATTCGGCGCTGGTCTTCGCCTCGACCTACAAGGCGCCGGTCGTGCTCAACGTCGTCAACAACCAGTGGGCGATCTCGACTTTTCAGGGCATCGCCCGGGGCGGCTCCGGCACTTTCGCCGCGCGCGGTCTCGGCTTCGGCATTCCTTCGCTGCGGGTCGACGGCAACGATTATCTCGCCGTCCATGCGGTGGCGAAATGGGCCGCCGAGCGGGCGCGGAAAAATCTCGGGCCGACGCTGGTCGAATACGTCACCTACCGCGTCGGCGCGCATTCGAGCTCCGACGATCCGTCCGCCTACCGGCCGAAGGCCGAGTCCGACGCATGGCCGCTCGGCGACCCGATCGTCAGGCTGAAAAACCATCTCATCCAGCGCGGCGTCTGGTCGGCCGAACGCCACACCCAGGCCGAGGCAGAAATCCTCGAAACGGTGATCGCGGCGCAAAGGGAGGCCGAGCGGCACGGCACGCTGCATGCCGGCGGCAAGCCCTCGGCGCGCGACATGTTCGAGGGTGTCTATGCCGAGATGCCGCCGCATCTCCGGCGTCAGCGCCAGCAGGCAGGGGTCTGACCATGCCAAGGCGGACCATGATCGAGGCGATCCGCGACGCCATGGACGTGTCGATGGCGCGCGACGAACGCGTCATCGTGTATGGCGAGGATGTCGGCTTTTTCGGCGGCGTCTTCCGCTGCACGCAGGGCTTGCAGGCGAAGTACGGCAAGAGCCGCTGCTTCGATGCGCCGATCAGCGAAGCCGGCATCGTCGGCTCGGCCATCGGCATGGCCGCCTACGGCCTAAAACCTTGCGTCGAGGTGCAGTTTGCCGACTATGTCTATCCGGCCTACGACCAGATCGTCTCGGAGGCGGCGCGGCTGCGTTACCGGTCGAACGGCGATTTCACCTGTCCGATCGTGGTCAGGATGCCGACCGGTGGCGGCATCTTCGGCGGCCAGACCCACAGCCAGAGCCCGGAGGCGCTGTTCACCCACGTTTCCGGCCTGAAGGTCGTCGTGCCGTCCAATCCGCACGATGCCAAAGGCCTGCTGATCGCGGCGATCGAGGATCCCGATCCGGTGATCTTCCTGGAGCCGAAGCGGCTCTACAACGGCCCGTTCGACGGTCATCACGAGCGCCCGGTGACGCCGTGGTCGAAACATGACCTCGGCGAGGTCGCCGACGGCCATTACACGGTCCCGCTCGGCAAGGCGGTGATCCGGCGGCCGGGTGCCGCTGTCACCGTGCTCGCCTATGGCACGATGGTCTATGTCGCGCAGGCGGCGGCCGAGGAGACCGGCATCGACGCCGAGATCATTGATCTGAGAACCCTGCTGCCGCTCGATCTCGAGACGATTGTCGCCTCGGTGAGAAAAACGGGCCGCTGCGTGGTCGTGCACGAGGCGACGCTGACATCGGGGTTTGGCGCCGAGCTGTCGGCGCTGGTGCAGGAAAATTGTTTCTATCATCTGGAAGCGCCGGTGGCGCGGGTCGCCGGCTGGGACACGCCCTATCCGCACGCGCAGGAGTGGGATTATTTTCCAGGTCCCGCCCGGCTTGGCCGGGCCTTGCTTGAGACGATGGAGGCCTGATGATGGGAGGCAGAGCAATCGCTTCGGACCAATTGCCAACCATGGTGCCGCCCCTCATCTGCCTGCCGGCATCTTCTCCGCGTGAGGGACGGGGAGTAGGTGCTGGCCGCCACGCAGGCGATCCCCCTCTCCCCGTTCTTCACGGGGGTCCCAAGCGAGACAAGCGGCTCGCCCCGGAATGGGCAGGGGCGAGGGGCAGCGCAAACGCCTCGGTAGGGGAGGCCTGACGATGGGCGAATATGTAATCAAGCTGCCCGATGTCGGCGAAGGCGTCGCCGAGGCCGAGTTGGTCGAATGGCAGGTCAAGGTCGGGGATCTCGTGCGCGAGGACGCGGTGCTTGCCGCTGTGATGACCGACAAGGCGACGGTCGAAATTCCGTCGCCTGTCGACGGCGAGATTCTGTGGCTTGGCGCCGAGATCGGCGACACGGTGGCGATCGGCTCGCCCATCGTCAGGTTGAAAGTGGCGGGAGAGGGTAATGTGAAGGCAGGCGCTGCGGAGTCAGGAAGTGAGGCGGGCGCCAAGAGTACCCCCACCCCTAGCCTTGCCGGGGCGCGCCACGGGTCTCGCCCGTCCTTCGGACCCCCACAAGGGGGAGGGGGACGCGCTTCGGCTGCCGAGGCCGACGTCAAACCAGCCCTACCTTCGTCAGGAAGCGCTTCTGTGCGCGGAAGTGAAACGGCGACGGAATCCCCCTCCCCCTTGTGGGGAGGGGTTAGGGGTGGGGGTACTGCGCCCGTCGGCGCGCCGCGCCCCGAAGGTGAAAAGCCGCTGGCGTCGCCCGCTATCCGCCTGAGAGCGAAAGAGGCCGGCGTCGATCTTCGGCAGGTCGCGGGAACGGGCCCGGCCGGCCGCATCCAGCATGAGGACATCGAGGCGTTTCTGGCGCGTGGACCGCAGCTCGCGAAAGTCTCCGGCCTCGCCCGCAACGAGGCGGTCGAGGACATCAAGATCATCGGGCTCAGGCGCAAGATCGCCGAGAAAATGGCGCTAGCCAAGTCGCGCATCCCGCACATCACCTATGTCGAGGAGATCGACGTCACCGCGCTCGAGGATCTGCGCGCCGCGCTCAACAAGGAGAAGCGCGGCGGCGCGGAACGGGCGAAGCTGACGCTGCTGCCGTTCCTGATGCGGGCGATAGTCAAGGCGATTGCCGACCAGCCCAATATCAACGCGCTGTTCGACGACGAGGCCGGCATCATCCACCAGCATGGCGGCGTCCATATCGGCATCGCCGCGCAGACGCCTTCGGGGCTGGTGGTGCCGGTGGTCAAGCACGCCGAGGCGCGCGACATCTGGGATTGCGCCGCCGAGGTCATCAGGCTGGCCGAGGCCGCCAAATCAGGCACGGCGATGCGCGACGAGCTTTCGGGATCGACCATCACCATCACCTCGCTCGGCGCCATGGGCGGCGTCGCGACGACGCCGGTGATCAATCACCCGGAAGTGGCGATCATCGGCGTCAACAAGATGATGGTGCGGCCGGTATGGGACGGAACCCAGTTCATTCCGCGCAAGATGATGAACCTGTCCTCCAGCTTCGACCATCGCGTCATCGACGGCTGGGACGCCGCGGTATTTATTCAACGGATCAAGACGCTGCTGGAGACCCCGGCGCTGATTTTTGTGGAGTAGTGCCATGAACAGAGGATCGCAGTGGCGCAGAATGAGAGCGGTAGCGATCCTTCGCGCCCCCCTCTGTCCTGCCGGACATCTCCCCCTCAAGGGGGGAGATCGGCTCTCATCCCGACTTTCGACAATCTCCAGCGTTACAAGACTAAGCGGAGCGCCAAAGCTGCCAATCTCCCCCTTGAGGGGGAGATGCCCGGCAGGGCAGAGGGGGGCGCTGTCCCGCCGGCTCGACGAACCAAGGTGCCATGATGAAGGAAATCTCCTGTAAGCTGCTCGTTATCGGCGCCGGGCCCGGCGGCTATGTCTGTGCCATCCGCGCCGGCCAGCTCGGCATCGACACGGTGATCGTCGAGTTCGGCAAACCGGGCGGCACTTGTCTCAATGTCGGCTGCATTCCGTCCAAGGCGCTGATCCATGCGGCCGAGGAGTTCGAGAAGATCTCCCACATGGCCGGCGGCAAGAGCCCGCTCGGCATTTCAATCGCAGCACCATCCATTGATCTCGAAGCCACCATCGCCTGGAAGGACGGAATTGTTAGCCGACTGAATAGTGGCGTCGCCGGCCTGCTCAAGAAGGCCGGGGTCAAGACCGTGCACGGCTGGGCGAAATTCCGCGACGGCAAGACCGTCGAAGTCCAGACCGAGACCGGGATGCAGGTGGTCCGCGCCGAGACGGTGGTGATCGCGACCGGCTCGGCGCCGGTCGAGCTGCCGTCGCTGCCGTTTGGTGGACCGGTGATTTCATCGACCGAAGCGCTGGAGCTGAGCGAAGTGCCGGAAAGGCTTGCCGTCGTCGGTGGCGGCTATATCGGGCTCGAGCTCGGCATCGCCTTCGCCAAGATGGGCGCCAGGGTGACCGTGGTCGAGGCTTTGCCGCGCGTGCTGGCGCAGTATGATGCAGAGCTGACCCGGCCGGTCGTGAAGCGGCTCACCGAGCTCGGCATCGAGGTGCTTGTGGGCGCCAAGGCCAAGGGGTTGTCGACCAAGGGCGATGCGCTGCTGGTCGAGACGAAGGACGGCAAGAATGCCAAGATCGCCGCCGACAGGATACTGGTCACCGTCGGGCGCAAGCCGGTGATCGAAGACTGGGGGCTCGACCAGATCGACCTCGATATGGCGGGGAAATTCATCCGCATAGACGACCAGTGCCGCACCTCGATGCGCGGCATCTTCGCTATTGGCGACGTCACCGGTGAGCCGATGCTGGCGCACCGGGCGATGGCGCAAGGCGAAATGGTCGCCGAGATCGTCGCCGGTCACAAGCGCAGCTGGGACAAGCGCTGCATTCCCGCCATCTGCTTCACCGATCCGGAACTGGTCACCGCAGGTCTGTCGCCGGATGAGGCCAAGGTGCTCGGCGGCGAGATCAAGGTCGGCCTGTTTCCCTTCGCCGCCAACGGCCGCGCCATGACCAAGCTTGGCGAGGAGGGCTTTGTCCGGGTCGTTGCCCGGGCGGACAATCATCTGGTGCTCGGCATCCAGGCGGTCGGCCAGGGCGTATCGGAACTGTCGACGGCCTTCGGCCTGGCGCTCGAAATGGGCGCAAGGCTGGAGGACATCGCCGGCACAATCCATGCGCATCCGACCCAAGGTGAGGGTTTTCAGGAAGCGGCGCTGAAGGCGATGGGGCGGGCGCTGCATGTTTGAAGCCAGCCGGCCTCGCGCGCTCTCCCTTCTCCCCCTGTGGGAGAAGGTGGCCGAGCGAAGCTCGGTCGGATGAGGGGTGTTCCAGCCGGCACCAACAGCGCCCCAAGCAGCACCCCTCAACCGTCTTGGCGCTACGCGCCAATCCACCTTCTCCCACAAGGGGAGAAGGAAAGAGGTGCAAAACCTCACCCCGCCAGCCGGCTAACCATCTCGTGCTGCGCATAGGCGCGACCGAAGCGGTTGGCGAGGAAGGCGTCGAGCGCGATGTCCTCCTGCTTGATAAAACCCTTCGCCGGCAAGGTGCCGTCGGCCAGCATGTCAAGCACCGCGCAGATTGCGGAGGCCGTGGTGATCTGGATGGCGCTGCGCACCATTTCGCCGACGCGCTTGGCGTAGATCTTGTTGGCGTAGGTCTCCTGCAGCAGGCGGCCGTTCTTGCGGCCGCTGACCGTAACGAAGACGATGACCACGTCCTGCAGCGTCGCCGGCAGGGCGCTCTCAAAAATGTCCTTCAGCACGTCGCGACGGTGGCGCAGGCCGAGATCGTTGAGCAGCGCCTTCATGATCGCGGCATGGCCGGGATAGCGGATGGTGCGGTAGTTCAGCGTGCCCACCTTGCCCTTCAGCGTTTCGGCCAGCGTGCCGAGCCCACCCGAGGTGTTGAACGCCTCGTAGGTGACGCCGTCGAGCGAGAATTCCTCGCGCTCCTCCAGCGGCGGCACCTCGATCAGCTCGCCTTCGACGATCGCCTCGCAAGGCTCGCAATATTCGTTGATGACGCCGTCCGTGCTCCAGGTCAGATTGTAGTTCAGCGCATTCGAGGGGTATTGCGGCAGCGCGCCGACCCGCATGCGCACGCTCTCCAGCGTGTCGAAGCGGCTGGCGAGATCATTGGCGACGATCGAGATGAAGCCCGGCGCCAGCCCGCACTGCGGAATGAAGGCGCTGTTGGCGGAGCGCGCCAGCTCCTTGACGCGCCTGGTGCTGACGACGTCCTCGGTCAGGTCGAGATAGTGGACGCCGGCGCTGGCTGCCGCTTCGGCGATGCGCGTGGTCAGGTGGAAGGGTGCAGCACTCAGCACCGCGAACTTGCCGGCCAGGGCCGCTTCGAGCGTGCCTGATGCTTCGATGTCGAGTTCCAGCGTCTCGACCGTGGCCGGCAGTTCGGCCGCGCCGAGCTGTACGGCCGAGCGGTCGACGAGGGTGACATGATAGTCGCCGGTGGAAGCCAGCATCTCGGCAATGGTCGAGCCGATCTTGCCGGCGCCGACAACAATGATTTTCTTCATGACAGTTCCCTCGCCCGAACATTGATTGCGAAGCACAGAATCGCAGCTTGCCTGTCGAAAGGAAGCGTGGAACTGTGCGAAACGAAGCGCCTTGTTGATCAAAATGCCGATGGGGTTCGTCGAAAGTGCTTAGCAATGCCGAACAGGCCCTGCTCTCCCTGCTACGCGCGAATGCGCGCGCCTCGACGGCCGAGCTGGCGCGGCGGCTCGGCGTGTCGCGGACGACGGTGCAGAGCCGGATCGAGCGACTGGAACAGCGCGGCATCATCACCGGCTATGGCGTCAGGCTTTCGCCCGACTACGAACAGGGCCTGGTGCGGGCGCATGTCCTGCTCACCGTCACGCCCAAGCTTGCCGACAAGGTCGTGCGCAGCCTGCAGGCGCTGCCACCGGTTCGGACACTGCATTCGGTGAGCGGCAATTTCGACATGATCGTCATCGTCGACGCGCCGTCGATCAAGGATCTCGACACACTCCTCGACGAGATCGGCGCGATGGACGGGGTCGAGCGGACGTCGTCCTCGATCATCCTGTCGACGCGGATCGACCGCTGAGCGGGTGGGCAGAGCATTGCCTCGCCCTGCGGAATCTTTCGGGACGTCGGCGGGACAGCGCCCCCCTCTGTCCTGCCGGACATCTCCCCCACTTGGGGGAGATCGGCAGCTTCGCCGACAGCGCCCTCTTGCAAGGTTGGTGGTTGGCGAAATCAGTGATGACGGCCAATCTCCCTCCTTGTGGGGGAGATGTCCGGCAGGACAGAGGGGGGCGCGAAGGATCGCCGGCCTTCGAGTTGGCCGGTGCCTAGCCACAAAGCGGATGCGGCATGTAGCCGACGAAGCCTGATATTTTCCAGCTTCCCTGCACCTTGGTGCAAAAATAGAGGGTCTGCCATTTCAGCCTCTCGACGCTGCCGTCGGGCTTGGCGATCGAGCCGTTGAACTTCTTGTGCAGCACGGCGCGGTCGCCGTCGACGTCGATGTCGCGCATGTTGGTGATGCGGAACAGCGCCTCGCGCAACGGTTCGGCGAATTTCGTCGCCGCGGTTTCCTTGGCTTGGCGCAGCCACTCGTCGCGGTAGCTGCGAAGCGTCGGGAATTGCAGCCGCCAGGCATCCGCATCGCTGAGGAAATGGGCGTGCATGCCGAAGAAGCTCGAGGCCACGAAATCATCCTCGACCATCGCCCAATCCTGGCCGAGGAAGGCGTCGATGTCGCGCCGCACCAGCATCTCCCAGAGCGCATGGCGGTCAGCGTCGCCGAGCGGAAACGGGTTCTTGTCGAAGGTCACTTTTGCTCCCCTGTGTTGCGACGTTTCGGTCGATAGAAGGCTCGACTTGATCCGATCAACCGCCGATCTGGTCCAGAAACGGCAGATTGCCGGCCATCAGGCCGGCGTCGACATTCAAGGTCGTGCCGGTGATGCCGCTGGCAAAGGGCGACGCCAGGAAGACTGCGGCGCGGGCGACCTCGATCGGCTCGACCAGCCTTCCCAGCGGATAGAGCTTGCCGACGGCTGCGAGGATCTCCGGCTTGTTCGCAAGGCGATGCTCCCAGGCGCCGGTCCTGATCGAGCCGGGAATGACGGCGTTGGCGCGGATGCCGTTGCGGCCTTCCTCGGTGGCGATGGCGCGCATCCAGGCGTTGAGTGCTGCCTTGGCGGCGGCATAGGCGGGATTGCCGAAATGGGCTTGCGCGTTGACCGAGGAGATGAACACGAAGGCGGCGCCTTGCGGCTGGTTGCGCATGACGGGAAGCAGTGCCTGCGACAGCAGTGCGGCGCTGCGAAAATTCAGATCCATTTCGTGATCGAGGGCTGCCGTCGAGACATCGGCGAGCGTTTCTGCCCGCGTCCAGCCGGCGTTCGAGATGACCGCCGCCGGTGCAGCGCCTTCGCCAAGGCGCTTGGCAAATGCCGCGACGGCGTCGTCATCGAGCAGGTCGAAATGATGCGCGTCTTCTATTCCGGCGCTGGTCAGGTCGGTGCCCTCGCGATCGCAGGCGACCACCCTTGCCGCGCAGGCGGACAGGACGGCGACCAACGTGCTACCGACGCCGCCGGCTGCCCCTGTCACGACCACGCTGCGACCACCGAAATCGATCATGCGGCTCCTCGTTTTTTCCTCGCCAATCCTCGCCTGCCGGACGCATCGACGCAATCGCTGATCAAGCAGGATGCTGATGCTCTTGTAATAAAGCAACATGAATTCCAAAAAATGTTGCTTTCCAACACAGCCTGTATGAGAATCGCTCGGACAGGCGTAGACCTTCCGGCGGGAAACGGGCAAACCGGCGCAGCGAAAGAGCCCGCGCGGACTCTGCGGCGATTGCCGCCAATGTTTGAACAGGAGACTTTCCTTGCCCAAACAGTGCTTTGGAACATCCCATGTGCCGCTGTCGCCGGCGGTCCGGGCCGGCGATACGGTCTATGTCTCCGGCCAGGTGCCGGTCGGCAGCGACGGCGTGGTGGTCAAGGGCGGCATAGCCGAGCAGACCGAGCAGGTGCTTTTGAATGTGAAGGCAGCGCTGGCGCTGGCCGGCTGCACCATGGACGACGTGGTCAAGACGACGGTCTGGCTCGAGAACGCCAGCGACTTCGGCGCCTTCAACGCCGTCTACGCCAGGCATTTCCCAAAGGATCCGCCGGCGCGCACCACCGTCGAATCGCGCCTGATGATCGACATCAAGATCGAGGTCGAGGCCGTCGCCCACAGGCCGGTCTGAGAGCATTTTGCAGCCAAATGGAATCATTTGGCGTCCGCATAAATGCGGCAAACAATAGCTAGAGCGAGTTACGGTTCCCAGGAACAGTAACTCGCGGAACGGAGGCGGACGCCGATGCAATTTGATCTCCTGCTGAAGGGCGGCCGCATCATCGACCCGGCGTCCGGCCTCGACGCGCAACGAGATCTGGCCATTGCCGATGGCCGCATCGCCGCGATCGATGCCGACATTCCGTTCGAGCGCGCCGCGCGCGTTATCGATGCGACGGGCTCCATCGTCGCGCCCGGCCTCATCGACCTGCACAGCCACGTCTATTGGGGCGGCACCTCGCTCGGCGTCGATGCCGACCGCCTCGCCGCCAAAAGCGGCACCACCACATTCATCGACGCGGGAAGTGCCGGCGCCGGCAACTTCCTCGGCTTTCGCCGCCACGTCATCGAGCGCTCGAAAGTGCGCATCCTGGCTTATGTCAACATTTCCTTTGCCGGCATTTTCGGCTTCTCGCAGACCGTTTCGGTTGGCGAGTGCAGCGATCTGAGGCTCTGCGAACCGCGTGAGACGGTGGCGGCGGTGCGCGAGCACGCAGACGTGGTTGTCGGCGTCAAAGTCCGCTCGGGTCGCCATGCCGGCGGCACCAGCGGCATTGCCCCGGTCGATCTGGCGCTCGAGGCCGCCGACCAGGCGGGCCTGCCGCTGATGGCGCATATCGACGAGCCGCCGCCCGGCCGCTCGGAAGTGCTGCCGCGGCTGCGCAAGGGCGACATTCTCACCCACTGCTTCCGGCCGTTTCCCAACGCGCCGATCTTCGCCTCGGGCGCGGTGCGGCCCGACATGCGGCTGGCGCGCGAACGCGGCGTCATCTTCGATATCGGCCACGGCATGGGCTCGTTCGACTTCGAGGTTGCCAAGGCGATGCTCAGCGAGGGGCTGGCCCCTGACGTGATCAGCAGCGACGTGCATCTCTACTGCGTCGACGGGCCGGCCTTCGACATTTTGGTCTGCATGTCGAAGCTGCTGGCGCTAGGCATGCCGCTTGTCGAGGTGTTGCGCGCGGCGACACAGCGCCCGGCCGAGGCGATCGGGCGGACCGATCTTGGCGCGCTTACGGTCGGCGCCGTCGGCGATATCGCCGTGCTGCGGCTGCGCCCGGGCAGTTTCACCTTTGTCGATGCGGTCGGCGCGTCGCTGGTCGCCGAGCAGAGGCTGGTGTCCGACGGCATCGTGATCGGCGGCACCTGGTGGCCGAACGAGGCGGCAAACGATTTTGGCGATACCGAGCGCTTCGAAGCGCATGCGCATGACACGCATATCGATGTGGTAGCCCGGCATTTCGGGCGTGGGTGATCTCCCCCCTGGAGGGGGAGATGTCGCCGAAGGCGACAGAGGGGGTCGGTTCGACCGGGCTCGCCTTCCTGCAACGGATGGAGGTTGGCGCTCGGCGCGCGGCGACCCCCTCTGGCCTGCCGGCCATCTCCCCCTCAAGGAGGGAGATTACGGCTTCACCCCTGGCGCCCCATAAACCGGCGTGGCCACCCCTTCCATCCTCGCCTTGATCTGTAGCGCAACGAATTTCGAATAAAAGCGCGACAGCGCGAGGTTGCCGCCGTGGAACCATAGCGCCTCCTGCGCCGTCGGCTTCCACATGTTGCGCAATTCGCCCTGCCACGGACCCGGGTCGCCTTTCACGCCCGAGCCAATTCCCCAGCACGGGCCGACCTTGTCGGCGACGTCACGCGAGACGATCGTCGCCACCGTCTCGTTCATCGACTGATAGCCGGTGCAGGAGATGACCACGTCGGCCGCCAGCTCGGTGCCGTCGTCGAAGAGGATCCCTGTCGGCGTCAGCGACTTGATTCCGACGCCGCTGCGGACGCCGATCTCGCCGTTGATAATCAGATCCGAAGCGCCGACGTCGATGTAGTAGCCCGAGCCGGTGCGGTAGGCCTTCATCAGCAGTCCGGTCTCGTCGTCACCGAAATCGATGGCGAAGCCGGCGCCGCGCAAGCGGTCGTAGAAGGCCGCGTCACGCGCCTTGATGATGTCGTAGAGCGCCCGCTGGCTTTGCGGCAGCAGCGCGAACGGCGTCGAGGCGACGATCATGTCGGCCTTCTCGGTGGTGATGCCGCGCGCCAGCGCATCTTCCGAAAAGATCTCGAAGCCGACCTCCATCAGCGTGTCCGATTTGACCACCGTCGTCGGCGAGCGTTGGATCATGGTCACCTCAGCGCCGCTCTCCCAGAGGTCGACGCTGACATCGTGCCCCGAACTTGCCGCGCCGATGACCGCGACGCGTCTGCCGCGGAATTTCTCGCCGCTGGAATATTGGCTGGAATGCAGGATCTCGCCCTGGAACGCCTCGGCGCCGAGCAGGTCGATCCGCCTCGGCGGCCCATAGGCGCCGGTCGCAAAGACGATGTGCCTCGGCTTCAGCGTGATGCGCTCGCCGGCGCGATCGACCTCGACCGTCCAGATTTTTTCGGCCGCATCATAGGACGCGCCGATGCATCTCGTGGAGGTCCAGTAATTGAGCTCCATGACGCGCGTGTACATTTCCAGCCAGTCGCCCATCTTGTCCTTGGGCGTGAACACCGGCCAGTTTTCCGGAAACGGGATGTAAGGCAGATGGTCGTACCAGACCGGGTCGTGCAGCACGAGCGAGCGATAGCGGTTGCGCCAGGAATCGCCGGCCTGCGCATTCTTCTCGATGACTATGGCCGGCACGCCGAGCTGCCGCAGCCTTGCGCCCAGCATGATGCCGCCCTGGCCGCCGCCAATGACCAGGCAATAAGGCTGCTGGCCGGCGCCGAGTTCACGCGTCTCGCGCGCTCTCGCCTCCGACCAGGTCTCTCGGTCCGGGTCGGCCTTGTGGCGAACACCCAAGGGGCGCGCCGGTCCCTTGCGCTCCTCATAGCCCTTGAGGTCGGTCATCGTCGTGAACAGCGTCCGGCATCGGCCGTCCTGCAGGCGCAGGATGCCCTGGCCCCATGCCGATGACGTCTCGAAAGTGAACCAGGCTTCGACGATGCCTTCGTCCGCGCTTGCTTCGCCACTGAGCTGCCAGGCAGTCGGCCTTGTCGTCGCCAGTGTGGCTTCCAGCATGTCGCGGATCGCCGCGCGGCCTTCCATCGTCTTGATGTTCCAGGTGAAGGTCAGCAGGTCGCGCCAGTAGCAGTCCTCGGCGAACAGATTGGTCGCGGCCTCGGCGTCGCCCGCCTCGAGCGCGCGGGCGAGGGAGGAAAGCCAGGTGGCCGCCTGTTTCGATGGTGCCATGTCGAGCATCTGTGGTCCTTCTACCTTTTCAAGTCGGCGCCGCCCCGTCTTTCCTTCTCCCCTTGTGGGAGAAGGTGTCGCCGAAGGCGACGGATGAGGGGTGTTCCAGCTTGGCCCGCCGGCACTCCGTCCAACACCCCTCATCCGTCTTGGCGCTGCGCGCCAATCCACCTTCTCCCACAAGGGGAGAAGGAAAAAGGACCGCTCAATCCCCGAGCGGTTCCATTTCCTTGCCCGTCCTGTGGATCTGGGCGTTGTATTTGATGCGGCGAACCGTCTCGCGGGCGGAGCCGTCGAGCTTGTAGGCAGCCGCCACGGCCATCAGATCGATCGCGGCCAGGAAGGCGAACCGCGAGGCGGTCGGCTTCAGCGTGTCGGGATATTCGGGCACCGCGACCGTCAGCCTGACGTCACAGGCGCGCGCCAAGTCGGTGTCGGGCGCGGTCACGCCGATCGCGTTTGCGCGGTAATGCTTGGCGAGCTCGACGGCCTCGATCACTTCGCGCGTGCGTCCCGTCGCCGAAATGGCGATCACCAGATCGCTGGGCTTCAAGGTCGAGGCGGTCATCCGCATCAGATAGGGGTCGCATTGGGCGCTGACGGTGATGCCGTAACGGAACAGCCGGTACTGGGTTTCCTGTGCCAGCGCCGAAGAGCTGCCGCCGAGGCCGAACACCGTGACCTGGCGCGCCTTGGCGATGAGCTCGGCCGCCTTCACCAGCTGCGCCGGATCGAGCTGCCGTTCGGCTTCCTGCAGCGCCCGGCGCGCTTCGCCGAACACGGCATTCCAGAACGGCATGCCATTGTCGCTGCTGGTGGGCGGCGGCTTGCTCAGATAGAGCGCGCCGACGACGAGGCTCTGCGCCAGCTTCAGCTTGAAATCGCGCACGCCCTCGCAGCCGATGGCGCGGCAGAACCGGGTCACGGTCGGTTCGCTGACCCCGGCGCGCTGGGCGAGTACGGCATTGGAAGCGTCGACCGCGAACCTGACGTCGTCGAGCACGACATCGGCGACGCGGCGTTCCGCCGGGCGCAGTTCACCGTAAGAGTCCTTGACCAGCGAGATGATGTCGGGGATGCGCCTGACATGATCGCGTGTATCCGGCTCGCCATCCGAAGTCAGTCGTGCATGGCCTTCAGCTTCGGTCATGAGTCATTCCCCTGACGTTCGTGGAACTCGACCTCTACCATGTTTGCGCACCGCTTGCCTGCTCCGCTTCACGCGACGTGTTTCCGAAGTATGTAGGAAAGCAACAAGCTTTTCAAGAAATAGAAAATGTAATTTAAACAAACAGATATGGCTAGCCCTAGCGATCTTGCCAGCGATAGCGACGGTCGCCGCTTGACAGTAAAGTAGGATAGTTACAGACTGATTTCTGCGACCGTATGACCCACTGGATCATCGCGCAATCTCCGAGGGGCGCATGAACCCGGGCAGTGCAAAAACCCCGAAGCTTGGCGTGCAGGACGCGACCAAGATCTACCACACGGCTTCCGGCGACCTTCTGGCGCTGGACCGCTGCAGCCTCGACGTTCACGGCAATGAGATCGTCTCGATCGTCGGCCCCTCAGGCTGCGGCAAGACCACCCTTTTGTGGTCGATGTCCGGGCTGCATCGCCTGTCCAGCGGGACAATCCGGCTCGACGGAAGAGAGATCACCGGGCCGCACCCCGATATCGGCATCGTCTTCCAGGAGGCGAACCTGCTGCCCTGGCGCAATCTCGACGCCAACATCCATTTTCCCTTCGAGATCAAGGGCGAGAAGCCGGATCGCGCCTGGATCGCGCATCTCGTCAACCGCGTCGGGCTCGACGGTTTCGGCGGCAAGTTCCCGCGCGAGCTCTCGGGCGGCATGCAGCAACGCGCGGCGATCGTGCGGGCGCTGGCGCTGAAGCCATCGGTGCTTTTGATGGACGAGCCGTTCGGCGCGCTCGACAGTTTCACCCGAGAGGAGATGAACCGTCTCGTCGAGGAGATCTGGCTCGATACCAAGACCACCATCGTCTTCATCACCCACAGCATCGAGGAGGCGATCTTCCTCTCCGACAGGGTGGTGGTGCTGAGCGCGCGGCCGGGCCGGGTGGCCAAGGAATATCGAGTGCCATTCCCGCGCCCGCGCTCGCTGGAGATCATGGCGACGAAGGAAGTCTTCGACCTCACCAACACGATCAAGATGGACATTGTCGGCGAGCGCGTACGGCCGAAGGCGCGAGAGCGCGGCACCGCCGAAATTGTGAGGATCAGACCGTGAGCGGAGGCGACACTATCCCGGAATTCTCCAAGACCAAGGCGGGCGACGGTCATGAGGTCAGCCTGACCAATCTTTCGGCCTTCGCCAGCGGCCCCGGCATCAGGTCGGGCGCCGAGGTCGCCGCCATCATCGCGGTCGCGGTGATCATCATCGGCGGCATCGAGCTGGCGCTGCGGCTCTTCAATGTGCCGCACTACATCATGCCGGCGCCAAGCGCGATCGCCTACGCGCTGTTCGACGAATTCCCTCTGATTGCGCCGCATCTCGGATACACGCTGGTGGAGCTTGTTTCCGGCTTCTCGATCGGCGCCATCATCGGCCTGGTGATGGCGGCGGTGATCACGCAATTCCCTTTCGCCGAGAAGATCGTGGCGCCTTACATCCTGCTCTTGGTCACCACGCCGATGCTGGCGCTGGTGCCGCTTCTGATCCTGCGCTTCGGCTTTGGCTACACGCCGCGCATCATCGCGGTGGCGCTCGCCGCCGGCCCAATGGTGATGATCAATGCGGCGACCGGGTTTCGCCGCGTCGACAGCGCCAAGATCGCGCTGGCGCGCTCCTATGGCGCCAGCACCTTGCAGATCTTCTGGAGGATCCGGGCGCCGATGGCGCTGCCGATGATCCTTGTCGGCCTGATGATCGGCGCGATCTTCGGGCTTCTGACCGCGGTCGGCGCCGAGATGGTCGGTGGCGGCTTCGGCCTTGGCAACCGGTTGACCACCTATTCGTCGATGATCCAGATGCCGCAGTTCTTCGCGGTGGTTCTGATCCTCTCGATCCTCGGCATCCTGATCTACGTGCTGTTCTTCCTGATCGGCAAGAAATGGGCGAGCTGGGAGGCGTGAGCGCAAAGGTGATAATGGCGCCCGGGAGGCGGGCGCCAGGGCAAGCAATCAACAAAAAGGGGAATGTCATGACCAACGAAAGTCACATCGGTTCAAAAGCGGGTATCAACCGCCGCTACTTCCTGCAAGTCACCGGCGCCGGTTTGGTGACGGCCACGGCGCTCGGCGCCTCGGGTTTGAGGGCGCAGGCCGAGGCCTATGAAAAATTCACCTGGATCTCGCCGCGCGGCACGCTCGAAGTGCTCGACGATTATCCCTATTGGGCGGCCAAGAAGGCCGGCTATTTCGGCGACCTCGACACTGACATGCAGCCGGGTCCGTCGGACGGCACCGCAACGGTGAAATTCGTCGATGTCGGCCAGGCCGACATGGGCTTCCCTTCGCCCGGCGTTTTCTCCTTCGCCATCCAGAACGGCATGAAGCTCAAATCCGTGTTCCACATGGGCGCGCGCGACACGTTCAGCTTCGCCTTCCGCAAGGGCGAGGGAACAAACGACCTGAAGCAGCTAGAAGGAAAGACCATCCTGCTCGGCTCCGCCGCATGGCAGTCGATCACCGACCCGCTGCTGGCGGCGCAAGGCGTCGACATCAAGAAGGTGAAGTATGTCGAGGCCGGCTGGCCGACCTGGGGCACCGCACTTGCCGGCGGCCAGGGCGACGCCGCGCTGTCATGGGAAGGGCTGCGGGCCGAATGGATCGCCAAGAACCTCGACTTCGAATACTGGCTCGGCGTGCAGAATTCGAAGCTGCCGGCGAACACTTTCGTCGTGCGCGCAGCAGATCTCGAGGACCCCGACCGCAAGGCGTTCCTGGAAAAGTATTTGCGCGGCTGGGCGATGGGGTTGGAGTTCGGCTACCAGAATCCACGCGCCGCCGTCGAAGCGGTGTTCGAGCAGTTCCCGACGCTAGCCAAGAACCTTGGGCCGGAGCTCGGTACAACCTCGATCCTGCAGCAGATCAACGTCTTCCGCGGCGACATGGACAAGCGCGAAGGCTGGGGCTCGCACGACATGGCGAGCTGGCAGGGCTTCTTCGACGAGATCCACAAGATCGGCCAGATCACCAGCCCGGTGAAAGCCGAGGACGTCTGCACCAACGAGCTGATCGGCCCCGCCAACAGCTTCGACAAGGCCAAGGTCAAGGCCGATGCCGATGGCTACAAGCTGTCAGAGGGCTTTGCCGCGCTCGATGTTGATAACATCAAGGCGCATCTGTTCGACTCGGCGGTCAAGTAAAGGCTGCAATTGTCTATGTCGGCGCTGCCCTTGGCCTGCCTTGGCTCCTTTCCTCTCCCTCCGGAGGGGGGAGAGGTGGCGCCGCGAAGCGGCGACGGAGTGGGGGAAGGCGTTCGCCAAACGCTGCAAGACAGGCACAATCTGGCGAGCAAGTACCTCAGGGCGGGCGCGAAGGTCGACCCCCACTCCGTCGAGCTTCGCTCGACACCTCTCCCCCGATCGACGGGGGAGAGGAAAGGGCCAGGCAATGAGCGGCGACGACTGATCTGAGGTGATTGTCCCAACCGATCGCCGCGCACAACTCAATGAAGAATTTGGGAGGCTGAGATGACCAACAAGGTCAAAATACTGGTGATTGGGCTGGGCAATATGGGCGCGTCGCATGCCAGCGCCTACCACCGGCTGGATGGCTTCGAGATCGTCGGCATCATGAGCCGGACGATCAAGAGCAACACAAAGATCCCGGCGGAATTAGCCGGCTATCCGCTCTACGAGGATTTCGATCAGGCGCTGAAAGAGACCAGGCCGGAAGCCGTTTCCATCAACAGCTGGCCCAACACGCATGCCGAATATGCGCTGAAGGCGATTGCCGCCGGTTGCCATGTGTTCATGGAAAAGCCGCTCGCCACCAATATCGAGGATGCCGAAAAGGTCGTCGCCGCGGCGCGTGCCAAGAACCGCAAGCTGGTGCTCGGCTATATCCTGCGCGTCCACCCGTCATGGATCAAGTTCATCGAGGTCGGCAAGACGCTCGGCAAGCCGCTGGTCATGCGCCTCAACCTCAACCAGCAGAGCAGCGGCAGCGCCTGGCACTGGCACAAGAACCTGATCGATTCGCTGATCCCGATCGTCGATTGCGGCGTGCACTATGTCGACGTGATGTGCCAGCTGACCGGCGCCAAGCCGGTGCGCGTGCACGGCATCGGCGCCAAATTGTGGGCGGAAGCCGACAAGCAGAATTACGGCCATCTGCATGTCACCTTCGATGACGGCTCGGTCGGCTGGTACGAGGCGGGCTGGGGTCCGATGATGAGCGAGACGGCCTATTTCGTGAAGGATGTGGTTGGGCCGAGGGGCGCGGTCTCCATAGTCGCCGGCCAGCAGGCGAGCAGTGCGGCCGAACTGGCTGAGGTATCGAACTCCGCCGACATCGATCGCCACACCAAGACCGATGCGCTCAAGATCCACTACGCACAGGTCGACGGCGACAAGAATTTCAGCAAGCCGGACGAGATCGTCAGCATGGAGGACGAACCCGGCCACCAGGAGCTTTGCGACCGCGAGCAGGCATTCTTCCTGCGCGCCATCCGCGAGGATCTCGACTTGTCGGAGCAGATGGACGCCGCAGTCAACAGCCTGCGCATCGTGCTTGCCGCCGAGCAAAGCATCGCGGAAGGGCGGACTGTCGAGCTGGCCTGAGGCCCAGCTCCGCCTTCTCCCCTTCTTGTGGGAGAAGGTGGCCGCCCACGGGTCTTGCCTCCGGCAAGCCCGAGGACAGGCTCCGCGGCCGGATGAGGGGTGGTCCAGCTTGGCACCGACTGCACTCCGTCCAGCACCCCTCAACCGTCTTGGCGCTGCGCGCCAATCCACCTTCTCCCACAAGGAGGGCTTTGCACGGGGAGCGAAGTGGATTTCGGTGGTCAGTGAGGGCCTTTTTGAAGGCCGGCAGAGCGGTTTTCCGCGGCCCTTGCGGGGCCTTTGTCGGTTTAGGCAGCCATCCTGCCGGATTGTGGACGCACTCCTCCCTCATGTCCGCCTCTCATCGGGTGGATAGAGGACGCCAATCATGGTGCGCAGATTGTAAGCGCAGGCGGCCAGTATGC